>JAKAHQ010000477.1 GCA_021814855.1 Bacteroidota bacterium
ACCGGGTGCGGCGAGTGCGAACGCGTCTGCCCCATGGACATCCCGGTGACGCTGATAAAAGAAAAGCTCAACAAGATCATGGAGGAGATGCTGGGCTATTCGGCGGGTCTTGACCCTGACGGTGTTCCTCCGCTTCTCACTTTCAACCCGGGCGAGACCGAGATTTAGCGCAGGGGTTTCAGGAAATTTGCCGGGTGTAAGCATCGCTCGGAACATAAAAGAGGTAACCTGATGGCGGTGAAAATATTCATTGCGACCGATCGTTTGGATTCGGTCCTCGAAAAACTTTCAACAAAAATCGATCTGTGGATACCTGCCCTGTTAAAAGACGACAAGTCCGGGCCAACGGGATTTGTGCCCTACGAGCCGGGCAAGGCGGTTGCGTTTGACCGGCAGACCACCATGTCGCTCAAAAAAGTTCTGTTCTCGCTTCCTTTCTTTTTTCTGTCTTCGGCCGCTTTCGCCGTGTCTAAAACGTTGATATGACTTCTATCCTTACCAAGTCTGATCTTTACCGAAACAGGAATTCCATTCGAACCTTCGGTAAGTTTGCGAATTAAATTTCCAAGCTCAGAAGGATCATCAAGCAAAGCAGCGCCCATATTGTTTGCGCAAACTTTATCCGCAGGGCAACCGCAGTTTAAATCTATTAAATCCGGTTTCTGTTTGGAAATTTCTTTTGCCGCTTCAAAAAGAATATTTGGGTGGTTGCCAAGAACCTGAACGCCAATCGGTTTTTCATTTCTGCTGAATGAATAATGACGGAGGGTTTCAAAGTTATTGCGAATAACTCCTTCGGCGCTTACCATTTGCGTGAATGTTAAACCCGCACCTTGTTCTTTGCATATTTTTCGGAAAGAAGAGTCGGTAACCTCAGCCATTGGAGCTAAGAAAAGTTTTTTGCCTATGTCCAGGTCACCGACTTTCATTGAGTTTTACTCATCCTTTCAAAAAAACAATTTCGAATCGTGATAGCAGTTCTATCATCAATTTGCTTGCACTTACCGAACTATGATCTATCAGCATCATATACACCAGCATAATTACAAATTACTGCTCGGCAACTTCGGTATTTTCAGTTTTTTCTTCATCTGAAGGAGTATCTTTCATCAACACTTTTCTTGAAAGAGAAAATTTACCGCCTTCAATTGCAATCAATTTAACTTTTATAGTATCTCCCTCTTTCAATACATCCGAGACTTTATTTACCCGTTTGTTATCAATCTGGGAAATATGAAGAAGACCTTGTGTGCCGGGCAGAAATTCAACAAAGGCACCAAATTCTTTTATACCAGCTACTCTACCGGAATAAGTTTTTCCAATTTCCGGCTCAGCCGTTAACCATTTAATATATTCCTTAGCTTCTTTAGCAAGCGCGGCGTCTTGACCGGAAATGCTGACGGTTCCGTCTTCTTCGATGTTGATTTCAACATTGAAATCTTTTTGCATCTTCTGAATGACTTTTCCGCCTGGTCCTATTACAGCGCCAATCTTGTCTGTAGGAATCTTAGTTGTATAAATTCTTGGTGCATACATAGAAATATTTGGTCTGGCTTCAGAGATTGCTTCATTCATAATTTTTAGAATATGAAGTCTGCCGTCTTTGGCCTGCTTCAAAGCGTTCTCCATAATTTCGTACGAGATGCCTTGAATCTTAATATCCATCTGGAAACCGGTAATGCCGTTTTCCGATCCGGCAACTTTAAAGTCCATATCGCCAAGATGATCTTCGTTACCAAGAATATCTGTAAGGATTGCGTACTGCTCGCCTTCTTTAACTAAACCCATTGCAATACCTGCAATTGGACATTTAATCGGAACGCCGCCGTCCATTAACGCTAGCGAACCCGCACAAACAGTTGCCATAGATGACGAACCGTTCGATTCCAGAATATCGGAATTTATACGGATGATGTAAGGGAATTTATCCTCGGCGGGAATAATATTTTTAAGAGAACGTTCGGCAAGATTACCATGACCGACTTCTCTTCTTCCCACACCTGAAAATCTTCCTGTTTCACCAACGCTGAACGGAGGGAAATTGTAGTGAAGTAAAAAGCGTTTCTTGTATTCTGTTTGAAGTCCGTCGATAATTTGTTCGTCGCCTTTTGAACCAAGAGTTAATGTAGTTAAGCTCTGAGTTTCGCCGCGCGTAAAAAGAGCTGTTCCGTGCGGGCGCGGAAGAATTCCAAGTTCAATCGAAATTGGTCTAACTTGAGTTGTATTTCTTCCGTCGAGACGCAAACCTTCATCCAAGATACGTTTACGCATCAATTCTTTTTCCATATCATGAAGTATCTCTTTAATAACAGCTTCCTGCTCGGGATATTTTTCAGCGAGAGCAGCGAGAACTTCATCCCCTAATTCATGATTTTTTTCGGATCTTTCTTCTTTTGCAAGAACCGAAGCAACGATTGCTTTGAATTTTTCAAATGCAAGAGCGTTTACGTCATCAACCAAGTTTTGATCGATAACTTTTTCCGCAACTTCCATCTTCGGTTTACCGCAGAGCTGCGCTAATTCTTTTTGCGCTTCAACAATTTTTTTGATTTCGGCATGAGCAAATTTAAGAGCATCCAGTAATTCCTG
>JAKAHQ010000478.1 GCA_021814855.1 Bacteroidota bacterium
AGAGTTTTCGTATTCTAGATTTTTGAACCGGAAGCAGGTTTGGATAGCGGGAGGAATTGGGATTACGCCGTTTTTAAGTATGGCGAGAGATATCGCTTCGAGCCAAGGGAAAGATTATGATGTGGATTTATTTTATTCGGTTAAAGATAAGGACGAGGCAATTTTTTTGGAAGAGCTTGTTTCGATTGCGGTAAAGAAACCGAATTTTAGGATATTTCCTTTTTACTCAAATGAAAGGGGTTTAATATCGGCTGATTTTATAAGCAAACATTCGACTGATTTTGCAAAGCGGGAAATTTTTCTGTGCGGCCCGCCGATGTTTATGAAGGCACTTAGAAAACAATTCAGAGAGAAAAAGATTCCGAACAGGAATATTCATTCGGAAGAATTTCAACTGCAATAGAAATTTTATGAAAAAAACAGTTACCGTCTCTCTTTTTATTTTTTGGATGATTATGACAGCTGTGCTAGCGACTGGGTTCATTGTTCACGACAACTCGAAAAACAACAAAACGACGGCTTCGGATGTGGCTGGAGGTGGCAGGATAACAGCTAATACCCAAAATTCTGTGAAAGGAAATGAGAATACAGTTCCTAAAATTCAAAAAATTGTTTTATCGACGACAGAACTTGCAAAACATAATTTAGCCCAGAGCTGCTGGCTTTTGATTTCGGGGAAAATTTACGATGTGACGAATTATATTGATTTACATCCCGGCGGTGCCCGCGAAATTCTTTCAAGTTGCGGCACGGACGCAACAGGGGCATATAATACAAAGGACGGGAGAGGGAAGCCCCATTCAGGCAGCGCTAATGCCATGTTGGCGGAGTATTACATTGGGGATTTGAATCAAAGCTTGAACGTGCCGGCCTCGGGGGGCGTGACTGGCGGAGCGGCAAGCGGTGGCGTGAGTGCCTTACCAGTGCCGAATCCAAAAACGGTTCCAGTTGGAAATTGGGAAGATGACGATTAAAGACGACTTGATTTTCTAGGCGTTTTCTGGTATCATTATAAAATTGGATTTGAAGTGCCCCGAGCGGGCGTTTTTATTTATGAAACAAGACTTAAGAAATATCGCGATAATTGCACATGTTGATCACGGAAAGACCACTTTAGTGGATGCGTTTTTGAAGCAGTCGGAAAATTTCAAGATTAAAAACGACGCGGTTAAGGAATTGATTATGGATTCGAATGAACTTGAAAGAGAGCGCGGAATCACGATTTTTTCGAAAAACGCCTCGATTCGATATCAGGATGTTAAAATCAATATTGTAGATACACCGGGACACGCTGATTTTGGGGGAGAAGTGGAACGGATCATGCGAATGGTGGACGGAGTTTTACTTCTTGTGGACGCGAAAGAAGGGCCGATGCCGCAGACAAAGTTTGTTTTGAGGAAAGCGATTGAGGCAGGACATAGAATAATTGTAGTAATTAATAAAATTGATAAACCGTACGCGAGAGTTGATTGGGTTTTGAATGCGACCTATGATTTGTTTTTTGAATTAGGCGCAAGCGAGGAGCAAATTGAATTCCCGGTGATTTACGCGTCGGCAATTCAGGGAAAGGCGGGATTGAAAGCGGATTTGAACGAAATGAAAAATATAGAACCGATTTTTCAGAAAATCGTGAGTTATTTTTCTGCGCCGGTGGTGGATGAAAAAAATCCTTTGCAAATGCTAACGGTAAATTTGGCTTATGATAATTACAAAGGGAAGATTGCGGTTGGGCGACTTTACTCTGGAACTTTAAGGCGGGGAATGGCGGTGGCGCACATTGATCGTGCGGGGGAAATTAAGCGCGGAGAATTGAGCGCGGTAATGCTTTTTGAGGGATTAAATCGGGTTGACGTAGAAGAGGCAGCGGCAGGAGATATCGTGGCGGTAGCTGGGATTTCGGATATTTCGATTGGCGAGACAATTGCGGATATTAAAAACCCGATAGCATTGCCAATTATTCATATTGATGAACCAACAATTAAGATGACTTTTGGCGTGAATACTTCGCCATTTAAAGGAAAAGAAGGAGGATATACGACTTCGAGAAACATTAAGGAGCGGCTGGAACGGGAGCTCGAAACAGATGTGGCGCTTTCGGTTTTGCCGACTGATGCGGCTGATCGGTGGGTGGTGGCGGGAAGAGGAGAGCTTCATTTGGCGATTTTAATCGAAAAAATGAGACGCGAAGGTTTTGAAATTGAAGTTTCGAGACCGGAAGTTATCTTTAAAGAAATTAATAATAAAAAAATGGAACCGGTAGAGTTGGTTTCGATTGAGGTGCCGGAGGCTTATTCCGGAGTAATAATAGAAATGATGAGCAAGTGCGCTGGGGTTATGAAGGATATGCGAGTGGATGCGGGAACGGTATATGTTGATTTTGCGGTGCCAACGCGAGGGTTGATTGGAACAAGGGGCGAATTTTTGACTAGAACTAAAGGCACCGGAATTATGAATAGTATTTTTTTGGGCTACGAAGAATATAAAGGAGAAATTAAGCCGGAGATTCGAGGTTCGATAATTGCGACCGAAACTGGAGCTTCGAATAATTATGGGTTAGTAGTTGCGCAGTGACGTGAAAA
>JAKAHQ010000479.1 GCA_021814855.1 Bacteroidota bacterium
ACTCAATATCTTCTTTACACCCGGCAGGAACTAGACTTAAAACTTCGCCGGTGCCGGGGTTTTCAACATCAATGTAGTTATCGAATTTACTTTCTATCCATTCCCCGTTGATATAATTTTTTAATTTCTTCATTCCCATACCTATTACAAATAATATTTCTGCTTTTTCTTGTTTTCTAAATAATTTTTATATGCTGTTTGAACCGATTCCATTTTGGAAACTTCCGCGACAGCAACTTCCCACCAGGAATAACCTTCAACACTTTTTTCCAAATCCGTTTCGATATAGATCAATGTTGTTTTATCGGACTGTTTTGCTTTTTTCAAAGCGTTGTTCAACGATTCAACTGTATCGGCTTTTATAACATTCGCTCCGAGACTTTCTGCATTCTTTGCTAAATCAACCGGAAGAATATCTCCATCTATTTGTCCTGTTGCATCATTTCTATATCTATATTTTGTTCCGAAGCGTTTGCTACCGAGTGATTCTGACAACGCACCGATACTTCCAAATCCGTTATTATTTAAAAGGATGATCGTCATTTTAATACCTTCCTGAACGGAAGTAATAATTTCATGATTGTTCATTAAATAATTTCCGTCGCCAACCATTACGTAAATTTCTCGATCCGGGCAGGCCATTTTAGCTCCCAACCCGGCAGCAATTTCATAACCCATTGTTGAATAACCATACTCAAGGTGAAAACCTTTTTTATCGCGGGTGCGCCAAAGTTTGTGAAGATCGCCGGGTAAACTTCCCGCAGCACATAGCAAAACATCTTTTGGTTCACAGAAATTATTAACAGCTCCAACTACTTCAGCTTGTGTAACAGGCAAATGCTTTTTATCTGAATAGTATTCGGAAACTTTTTCATCCCAGGATTTATTGAAGTCTGTAGCACGTTGGTGCCATGTCGCATCAACTTTGTAATTTTTTAATCCCTCTATCAATTCCGTCAAAGCTTCCTTTGCATCGGCAACAACCGGAATTGCAGAATGCTTGTACGAATCAAATTCTGTTACGTTTATATTTATAAACTTTACGTTTGGATTTTGAAAAGCAGTTTTTGAAGCCGTTGTAAAATCGCTGTAGCGTGTCCCGATTCCAATAATTAAATCGGCTTCATTTGCCATAGCTGCTGCACCAGGCGTACCGGTTACTCCAATCGCTCCAATGGATTCCGGTTTATTAAAAGGCAGCGCACCTTTTCCGGCAAATGTTTCCGCAACAGGAATCCCTGTTTGATCTACCAATTTTATCAATTCATCCACAGCGTCACTGTAAATTGTTCCGCCGCCGCTAACGATCAACGGTTTTGAACTTTGCTTAATCATTTCAATTGCTTTGGAAATAATATTTCTATCAGGACGAACGCGCTGAATATTCCAAATTCTTTTTTCAAAAAGCTCTTCCGGAAAATCGAAGGCTTCGGCTTGAACATCCTGCGGAATTGCTAAAGTTACAGCACCGGTATCGGCGGGAGAAGTTAGTACTCTCATAATTTTAGGAAGAGAAGTTATAAGTTGGTCAGCCCTATTTATTCTATCCCAATATTTCGAAACGGGTTTGAAACAATCGTTAACAGAAATATCTTGAGTTGATTGAGATTCTAATTGCTGAAGAACAGGCGCAACATTTCTCCGCGCAAAAATATCTCCGGGAATAAGAAGTACTGGTAATCTATTAATAGTCGCAGCGGCGGCTCCGGTAATCATATTTGTAGCGCCGGGACCAATCGACGAAGTGCAAACAAATGTGCTCAAACGGTTTTTCATTTTTGCATAAGCTGCCGCAGTGTGAATCATAGATTGTTCGTTACGAGTTTGGTAATATCTGAAATCCGGATTCTGCTGTAAAGCCTGACCGATTCCTGCCACATTGCCGTGGCCGAAAATTCCAAAACATCCGGCAAAAAATTTATTTTCAATTCCGTCTCTTTGAACATATTGGTTCTTTAAAATCTTAATTGCGGCTTGGGCAACAGTCAAACGAATCGTTTTCAATTAAAATCCTCCTTTTGATTCGACAAAACTCATCGCTTCATCATATGTAGGATTAAAGTTTGCACATCCATGCTTTGTAACAAGAATGGCGCCGCATGCATTTGCAAGCCGGCAGCATTTGTACCAATCCCATCCTTGCAGAAAACCATATATAAAACCGGCAGCAAAAGCATCACCCGCACCAAGGACATTTACAACTTCAACGGGGAATCCAGGTACATCAATTACCTTTCCGTCTTTAAGAAAGACAGAAGACCCCTTCACGCCGCGCTTAACAATTAATGTTTCGACGCCGGTTTTCAAAATTCCTTGAATTGCTTCATCAACATTACCGGATATTTCCGGGGCCGAGATTTGCTGATTCCTAATTTTAATTTGCGACGGATCTTTTAGCATTGTTGCCAATATTTCTTCTTCGGTACCAATTGCCATTCTACAATAATTTAAAAATGCCCGCGTAGTTACACCGTAGGCGCGCGGATCGTGCCATTGATCGGCACGAAAATCAAGATCGACAAGGACGGGAACATTATTCTCGCGCGCCCGTTCAGCAGCAAAGAATGCCGCC
>JAKAHQ010000480.1 GCA_021814855.1 Bacteroidota bacterium
CGCCCAAAGCCGATGAGTAGGTACGGCAATTTATTGTTTACCAATTTTCTATTTATACTTTCTATCTCACGGACAATTTTCAAAGTATCATGTTTATCAAATTTTTCCGGCATGACATAGACAATATCTTTCACGCCATCAATCAAACCATTTCCCAAAACTCTATCGGATGCTACAAGAATAGAATTACCCTTCATCTCATCCCGATATACTTCAACATGTTCTGCCGAGACTGTCATCGGTCTAACCTGCAGAAAAGCAAAACGCATTTTGTGATCTTTGCCGTTAATGGTAGCAGCAAATTCAATTTCAACCGGGCCATCATAAGTTTCCGAACATACCGCCATGAGTTTTTTGATGAAGTCATTAAACTTAAATTCGTTCATCGTAAGCAGCCGAGAAAAATTAATAAGCCGCGGCCCGTTAATTCCGGCGCCCATTACAAATCGCCTTGACGAAATATCATAAGTAGAGGCAAGAAAATTGAGCGTGCCGTCGTAATCTGCGTCGTTCAATTCACAATGGCAAAGATGCTCGGTTTCCTCGATTGGATCATAATCTACTATCGGACTCATATTTACAGCCCAAAATTTAAGCTGCGAATTTTTTAGAAGATCACCCGGATTTGCGTACGGAGGTACAGAGTTAGGATATTCAGGCGAATACCACCATACTTTTCCGCCGTCCACAATAGTCTTGCCTAATCCAAGTGCAAGATTCACAACTCCATCTTCCGGAACCGCTCTGCCAAACGGATAAAAATTATATGAGCGCGCCACCCCGGATATGTTAGGGTAAAATCGACCGACATGAGATTCGCCGACAACTTCCTGTATAATTACCGCCATTTTTTCATTTTCAATACGATGAGATGAGGCGCGAAAATAATCTTTGGATACTTTAAAGTAGGTTGAGGCGTAAACAAATTTTATGGCTTCAATTAATTTTCTAAAACGCTCGTCGGGTTCCGGCTGATTATTGGCAATCATCTTGGTAGCGTAAATTCCTGCGAAAGGTTCGTACTTGGCATCTTCCAACATGCTTGAAGATCTTACGGCAAGAGGCAAATGTATTTTTTCGATTATGAACCGGAGATCGCCGAGAATTTCTGCGGGTAAATCCGCTCGCATAAATTCCGAAGCAATGTGACCGTCCTCGCCTTCCGAAAATGCAATATCAAATAAATTATTTCTCTGCATGAAAGCATCAAAAACATCGGTTCGAAGTACAATCATGCGAGGAATGTTGAGCCGGATATCAGGAAATTCGGTCGGACTAAAATTTTCTTCTAACCGGTCACGAATAAAAATTAATCCATTTGCTTTACCGCCGAATGATCCTTCTCCTATGTAAGAGAAATTTTTATCCCGCTCAATTTCGTCTCGATCAAACTTCTTAACAATATTTTCATAATAAATCGGGTTCATAGTCGAATACCGGGTAAAATAAAAAAAGCCGGAAAATAAAATTGCACTATTATCCGGCTTCAAACTAAGCAAAACAAAAAATATAAACTACCTAATCATATTAAATGTTATACCCATCCTCTGTCCTTGGATGCCTGGGCTACGCGGCTTACCGAAATTACATACGCGGCATCGCGCATATAAAGTTTTTTCTTTTTTGCCAGGTCGCTTACCGCATGGAATGCCGCAGTCATTTTAACATCCAACTTTCCGAGAACTTCATCTTTCTCCCAGAAATAATTCATGTTGCTCTGAACTTGCTCAAAATAACTGCAAGTTACGCCTCCTGCGTTAGCAAGGAAATCTGGAATAACAAAAATTCCTCTTTCTTGAATAACCTTGTCGGCCTCAGGCGTTGTAGGACCGTTTGCGCCTTCGGCAATAATTTTAACTCGCTTACTAATTTTGTTAACATTGTCCTGACGGATTTGATTTTCGAGAGCGGCAGGGATTAATATATCAACATCTTGTTCAATCCAAGCTCCGCCGTCTAGAACTTCGTAACCGAGTTCTTTGGCTTTTGCTTTATCAATGCCGCCAAACTTATCGGTAATTTTCAATAGTTCTTGAAGATTTATACCGCTCATTCTCTTGAAGGTGTATGAACATTGATCGTTTTGATCCCAGCTGGAAACACAAATAACTTTTCCGCCTAATTGCTGGTAAAGCTCTATTGCGTATTGCGCAACGTTGCCGAATCCCTGAACTGCAGCCATTGTATCATGCGGTTTAATTCCGAGATCTTTTAATGCTTCCCTTAATGTAAAAACAACGCCGTAGCCGGTAGCTTCTGCGCGGCCAAGAGAGCCGCCCATACCAACCGGTTTACCTGTAATAAAGCCGGGATACTTTGCACCGTGAATAACCTCAAATTCATCAAGCATCCATAACATATGCTGAGCGTTGGTCATAACATCCGGCGCAGGAACATCATTTAACGGACCAACATTCTTTGCCATTTGTCTCACCCATCCTCGGCAAATTTGCTCTTGTTCCTTCATGCTTAAATTGTGCGGATCGCAAATAACGCCTCCTTTGCCTCCGCCAAGCGGTATATTAACAACCGCGCATTTCCATGTCATCCACATCGAAAGTGCGCGCACAG
>JAKAHQ010000481.1 GCA_021814855.1 Bacteroidota bacterium
AATTTTATCTGGACGATCTACCGGAGTACAATCAAGATCAGTATGCAACTCTTAATGGAGCCGATGCGCTTCTAATTTTAACAGAGTGGAATGAATTCCGTAATCCCGATTTTTCCAAAATTAAAAATGCGCTGAAGAAGCCGCTTATCTTCGACGGAAGAAATATTTACGACGTTGATAAGATAAAGGAAGAGGGAATTGCCTACTATAGCATTGGAAGGCAACCGGTTTAAATTAGAAGAGCATGAATAAGAGCAAGATCAAGATCAAGATCAAGAATCTTGCTCTATAATTAACGGTTGATTTACGAGTTCAGAATCTTTTCGTAGTATGAAACATATTTAGGAACAATCAAATTTTTATCAAAATTGTTCACAGCCCGGTCGCGTGAGTTCTTCGAAAAGGTTTTGTATTTTCTTTCGTTGGTTAACAAATCGATCGTGTATTTTGCCATTCTGTCCACGTCCCCTATCTCGGCAATAAATCCGGTTTCGTTATGAATTATCAATTCCGGCAGACCGCCGACAGAAGAACTTACAACAGGAATTCCGCACGCCATTGCTTCCAGGGCGGATAGTCCGAAACTTTCCGATTGAGACGGCATTAAAAACAAATCAGCCGAATTTAAAATTTCCGTAAGACCATCCTGTTTGCCGAGGAACAAAACGTCCTTTTGAAGATCGAGTTCCCTTGTTAAGCGCTCACACTCGGAACGGTCGGGCCCGTCCCCGACGAGTAATAATTTTGTCGGGATTTCTTTTTTCACCTTCGCTAAAATTCTTATTGTATCTGTTACTCGTTTAACTACCCTGAAATTTGATGTATGAACCAGAACTTTTTCACCGCCGGGTGCAATATGATGTCTGAAAATTTCGCTGTTCTGCGGTTTGAATTTTTCCGTGTCGATAAAATTGTAAATCACCTCAATTTCTTTTTCGATATTGTAATTGGTAAGAGTTTTTTCTTTCAGGAACCTTGATACTGCTGTAACTCCGTCGCTTTCTTCCGTGCTGAATTTAACGAGCGGCATAAAGGAAGGTTCTAATCCAACCAATGTTATATCCGTACCGTGCAGCGTGGTTATAAATTTAAGATCTTTCCTTGCTTTGCGTCGTACCTGCTTTGCAAGGTAGGCGCTTACCGCGTGTGGTATTGCGTAATGAACGTGGATTAGATCAAGATTCTCATACTCGGCAACTTCCATCATCTTGCTTGTCAACGCCAAATCGTAAAGCGAATGTTCAAACAGCGGGTATGTGCTCAATTCCACTTCATGGAAAAAAACATTTTCAAAAAAACGATTTAGTCTGTGGGGAATAGCATAACTGATAAAATGCACTTGATGACCCTTCTCCGCAAGAGCTAATCCGAGTTCGGTAGCTAAAACACCGCTTCCTCCGTAAGTAGGATAACATGTAATTCCGATTTTCATTTTCGCTTTTCTCTTCTTTCTAATTGAAGTTATATTTCGGTATCGAGATTCTAAACAACGCCGATATTGTCTTTGTTCAAAATACGGGATTTTTATTTCAATGAAAATTTTGTTAATCGGACATTCAATAATTGACCGTTTCGAAGGAGACGAATATAATTCTCCAAAACCCGGAGGATTGTTTTATTCGGCGATGGGAACGTTGTCCGCTTCTCATCCCGACGATCGCTTCTTTGCCGTTACAAGCTGGAATGACGATTCCAAAATTATTTTCGGTAAAGTTTATTCTTCGATCGATCTTTCCTACGCCAACAAGGTTGAACATATGCCCGAAGTAATTTTGAAAATATCCGGCGAAGGCGAAAGAGAAGAAACATATAAAAACTTATCCGCCCAGCTTTCTTTTAGCGAGGATTTGGATTGGAACAGCTTTGACGGAATACTAATTAATATGATTACTGGTTTTGATATTTCGCTTGAACAGTTAAAAACTATCCGAAAGATTTATGAAGGAAAAATTTATTTTGATGTTCACACTCTTTCACGCGGCGTCGGTAAAAATATGAAAAGAGAATTCCGGCCTATTCCAAAAGTTAGGGAATGGCTTTCTTGCGTGAACATTGTTCAACTTAATGAAAACGAATTACGCACAGTTGTTAATCTTGATGATGAATACGATTGCGCCCAAAAAATTCTTGGCTTTGGTCCGGAGATTTTGATTATTACAAAAGGAGAAAGGGGCGCGCAATTGTACCAAAAAATTGGCAACTCGATAAAATCATTTTCTGTTAGTCCGTTAAAAGTGCAAACTGTGAATAAAGTAGGATGCGGCGATATTTTTGGGGCAGTCTTCTTTTATTCATATATTTCTACAAACGATGTAGTGCATTCCTTGTCAACGGCAAACAAAGCTGGTGCGATTACGGCTGCTACGTTGGATATTACTAATTTTTCCAGGCTTAATTTGAATGATTAACTCAGATTTAATAAAAACAAGAATTTTAATCATTGGTTCGAACGGTATGTTGGGGCAGCGGCTCGCTCAATTTTTTCTTGCATCGACCAACATAGAATTGATGTGCGCTTCAGCCGAGGATGAATCGTTTATCAAAAATATCCCGTACAAGAAACTGG
>JAKAHQ010000014.1 GCA_021814855.1 Bacteroidota bacterium
ATTTGAGCAGCACGAAGAATAAAACAATATTTCTCTCGTCGCATATACTGCGCGAAGTTGAATTAATTGCTTCCCGCATGATTATTATAAGTAAAGGAACAACTCAGGTAGAAGGTACGGTAGACGAACTTCTGAAAAGCGATAAGGTGAGTGTATCTTTTGAAGTGGATAAACCGGGAGACGCTGTTTCCGAAATAAATTTATCGGCATGGAAAGACAAATTTGTTTCATCAAATAAAGATTCGCTTACTTTCGAGCTTGCCAAGAATGAAATCCCCGAGCTAAACAAATATTTGGTTAAGAAAAATTTTGCCGTGAGCGCCGTTATCCCCGTTCGTTCGCTGGAAGATTTCTTTCTAAAAATAACAGAAGGGGGTGAAAAATGATTACGCTGGTATGGCTTGAGCTACAAAAAATTTATAAAAAGTGGCGAACTTACATTGGCTTTATCGCCATCTTTCTTCTAACTACCGTGGTTCAAGTTTCGCTTTACTTTACGGGCGAGCATTACATAAAGGCCTTGACACGCGGTCTATCGGATTCGTTCATGATGTTCGGTAATTTATTCAACGGCTATCTAATCGCAAACCTTGTTCTCCAGGGATTATTTATACACGTGCCGTTTCTTATTGTGCTTGTAGGCGGCGACCTTCTTGCAAGCGAAGCTACCGCCGGAACATATCGGATGCTTCTTACGCGTCCGTCATCCCGACTCCAGGTTGTAACGGCTAAGTTTATCGCGGGAATTATTTACACGCTCTCGATAATATTTTGGCTGGCCTTGTTAAGTCTGGGAGTAAGCATTCTTATTTTCGGAACCGGCGAACTGCTGACGGTGCGTTCACAGATAATAGTTTTTGCCGCTAATGATGTTCTGTGGCGATTCGGGTGCGCGTATGCTTTTGCCGCGTTGAGTATGACAACAGTTATGGCTCTTTCATTTTTCTTTTCATCAATGGTTGAAAATGCCATCGGACCAATCGTAGCCACGATGGCGGTAATAATAGTATTCTTAATTCTGTCTTCCCTGCCGGTTGATATCTTTGTTACATTGCGTCCCTACTTTTTTACCACCCACATGGTTGAATGGTCGGCTTTCTTTAACGATCCGGTAGACATGAAAGAGATTGGAAATTCGGCGCTGGTTCTTTTGGCGCATATTGTCGGTTTGTATTTGATAACAACTTACATTTTTATAAAGAAAGATATTCTTAGTTAGCATGGAGACGAAATGAGAAAGACGATATTTTTGATACTGATTATTTTTACGGCAAGTTGCTTTGCGCAGGCAAAGAATCCTACAAAAATACTTGACGCCGTTAAACAAAAATTTGAAAAAATTCATGATTACCAGGTGGATGTTAATATCCATGTTGATGTGAATTTTATTAAGATGCCGGATAGAAAAGCAAAAATTTATTTCAAGCAGCCGGATAAAGTAAAATTCCAATCGGACGGTTTTGCGCTTCTGCCCAAGCAAGGATTTAATTTCTCGCCGGTTCAACTTTTAAAGGGAGATTACAATTCCATCTTTGTACGCACTGATAAAATCGACGGCAAAAAGCTCGACGTAATAAAAATAATTCCCAACAACGATACCAGCGATGTGGTCCTTTCAACCTTGTGGGTAGATGAAACGGATAATGTAATTAATAAAGTAGAGACAGTTGGAAAAAAGAGCGGCAATATTTCAATCGATTTTAAATACGGCGAAAATAAAACTCTCCCTTCCGAAGTGAAGTTTACTTTTAACTTCGGCGATGTAGCTGCCCAGCCAGCCGAACATGAAGGTCAAAATAATGCCCCGGCTATGAAGCCGATGGGGCGAGGACCGATTAAAGGCACCGCGACCTTGACTTATACTAATTACAAAATCAACCAAGGAATAGCTGATAGTTTCTTCGCAGAGAAGAAAAAGTGAAGTAAAAAAATTTACATTGCAATATTTTGAAGATCAATTTATTTTAATCCCGTAATTAACAATTCATATTTAAAGGATAAGTATAGAAAAAACATTACGGTAGAATTACACCGACCGGTTATTATTCCGGCCGGGAATTAATTATTAACCAAGGGGCTTAAAATGAAATTGATAAGCAAAGCGTTTTTTCTGATCCTTGTTTTATCTTCCGTCGTATTTTCTCAAAATAATCTTTTAATCTCGGGCAGACTCGGAATCATAAAATCTTACGGTACAGCCGAAGGTTTTGAGATCAGCGCGAAGCGAATGATTACAAACAATTTCCTGTTTCAATTTACTGCCGGTTATTACTCGTGGAGCGACTCAAGGGATTTGAATAGAATGAGCTTGGGCCGGGTTTCAAACAACGTCACAAAAAAAGAGATGGATAATTTAATCCCGGTGAAAGTCGGGTTTTCTTATTTATTCGGAGATCAAACTTCGCGGCCGTTTCTTTCTATCGAATGGGCAGTTAACAGAGCCAATTTAAATTATTATGAATCGCCCAACATTCTTACGAACTGGAGCTATGTCCCAACCAACAAGTATTCGCAATCTACATTATATGTTTCAATGGGATTCAGCATGGGGTACGTGTTTTCTCTTGTAGAGAATATGAATTTATTAACCGGAGTGTTTTATCAAACAGGAAGCGGTCTTACTTACAACGGTTTGATTGCCGGCTTTGAGTATGATTTGTAATTTTTAGATGACGTAATTGCCGGATCTTATATTTTGTTGGACCCGACAATATTGACTTTTACATCAACATTTTCGGCAACCTTGCTGCCTATAACGTCGTTGTCAATGTTGTAATCCGAAAGCTTGACATTAAATTTTGCATGGACGCCCAGCAAATCTCCCGGAGCTCTTGTGCGTGTCTGATCGTTCTCATCAAGATATGTCGCTTCGGCGTCCACGGTAATTTGTTTTGTAACCCCGTGGAGCGTAAAATTACCGGTAACCTTAAATTCAAGCTTGTTGTCGGCAGTCTGTTTTAAATCGGAAACGGATTTTATTTCAAAAGTAATATCCGGGTATTTGGATGCGTTCAGCCAGTTTGCGCTTTGCAGATGATGGTTTCTTAGTTCGATGCCGGTATTAATTGACGCAACCTTAACAATTATTTTGCCCTTCAGTGTTTTGGCAAAATTATTAACATCGAAGCTTAGCGAGCCGCTGATTGCGTTTGCTGTACCAGTAAAATCTTCAAGCGGGGTCGAACTCGAAAATGCTGCCTGATTCCTGCCGAGTTTATCCTCGAAGTTAAATGTCTGGGTTCCTTTGGCTTTTACTTTGAAACTCTGCGGGAAGACGGATGCGGCAGAAATGAATAAAACGGTAAGCAGAACAAGCATATATTTCATCTTTACTCCGGGAATTTTAAATCGTAACCAAAATATTCCTAAGAAAGTTCAGAAGGATTTTTTTTGGTACGAAATAGAAATATCAGCGCTACAGAGATTACCGCGGTGATGCCGCTTATTAAAAGACTAAGATCGAGTCCCCAGACAAACTTATTTACCCATTGTCGTTCGTTCCAGCCGAACAGGGGATCCTTTTTTTCAACCAGCACTTGTGTCTTGGTAAATATTTCACCGCCGTATAGAAGCCAAACAATTAAGGAAGCTACGACAATTGCGAGCGCAAAATAAATTACTCTTTTCTGTTTTTTATTCATATCAAGATTCCTTAATGATATCAATGCTAATAACAACTTAACAAGTGTTTCAGTTCAAAGGCGGTGTTTAAATTGAATCTGACTCATAAATGATTTAATTTTTCACACAATAACTAATTATTTTTTTTGCTGTTAAAAATTTAAAAGGTCATTTATGAAAATACACGAGTATCAAGCCAAGGAAACTTTGAAAAAGTACGGGGTTCCGGTTCAGGATGGAATAGCCATAAAAGAAATTACTGAATTTGATTTTGCTATAGCCGAACTTAAATCCCGCGGAATAAATCAATTCGTTGTAAAATCTCAGATACACGCCGGCGGAAGAGGTAAAGGAAAAATTTACAATCCGGAAAACAAGAATGAATTAATTCTTGAAGGCGGAGTAAAATTTACGACTTCTGTGGAAAAGGCAAAAGAATACGCTTCTAAAATGCTTGGTAATCTTTTGGTTACGCACCAAACCGGACCGGAAGGAAAAATCGTAAAGACTCTTTTTATAACGGAAGGATTGGATTATAAAAAAGAACTTTACCTCGGCATTCTTCTCGATCGAAATGTATCGATGAATGTTATTATGGCATCCACCGAGGGCGGAGTTGAAATTGAAAAAGTTGCCGAAGAGACTCCCGAAAAAATAATTAAGGAATGGATCGAACCATCGGTAGGTTTGCAATCGTACCAGGCACGGAACCTGGCGTTCGGCTTAGGGCTTCAGGGAGAAGCTTTCAAGAGTTTCCAGAGCTTCATTAAAAAACTGTACAAAGCTTACGAAGAAACAGACGCCTCATTACTGGAAATCAATCCCCTAATAGTAACCAACGACGAAAAAATAGTAGCCCTCGACGCTAAGATGAATTTTGACGACAACGCTTTATATCGCCATCTCGATATAGTTGCCTACCGAGATTTAGCTGAAGAAGATCCTCTCGAAATAGAGGCTTCAAAGTACAATCTGAATTATATCAAACTCGACGGCAATGTAGGGTGCATGGTAAACGGCGCCGGCTTGGCTATGGCCACAATGGATATTATAAAACTTGCCGGGGGTGAGCCCGCAAACTTTTTAGACGTTGGCGGCGGAGCTAATAAAGAGACAGTTGCAAACGGATTTAGAATAATTCTGTCGGATAAAAATGTTAAAGCAATTCTAATAAATATTTTCGGCGGCATCGTTCGCTGCGATAGAGTGGCTCAAGGAGTTATAGACGCGGTTAAAGAAAGATCCGTTCAGGTTCCTGTTGTGGTTCGCCTGGAAGGTACAAATGCAATTGAAGCAAAGGAATTGCTCGAAAATTCCGGTTTAAACTTTGAAGTGGCTACAAGTCTTCAGGAGGCGGCCCAAAAAGTTACATCGGTTTTATCCATTGAAACTGTTGCCTAATAAGATATGTTTAAGAGATGCCGGCCGGACAATTTTCCGGGTGAAAGTTTCCGGCTGGTAGAATGAAATTAAGCGGTTGATAAGTATATGATAGAAATAAAAATTACGGTTGACGCTGCGCTGGGTCTTCTTCTTGAGCGTATGAAATTCGAACTGCTGATCCGTCAGAAAAGCGGGCTTATATCCGATGGGTATAGGTTGGAAAATCTTTCCTATAAAGAACTCAAAAGTATAGTTGAATTTGCCGTTTTTGATACAATCTTTCTTCTTCCTGTCGAGATAATTTGCAACGAAACAAATCTTGCTCAAATAGTCGGCGGTGCGGTAAGAGCTTTATCAAAAGTTTTGCACAGGGAAGAATTTCAGCTCTACTCTCAAAACGATGCTGCAAAAATCATTTCGCTTATCAGAAATTACTTTGAGAAAAATCTTTCCGAGTCTGCTTTAAATCAGAACTAATCCTTTCCTAAAATTACTTAATGCAAGTTTATTAACGATAAATTGGCTGAAAAGGGAGATTTTTTTTATCTTTAATAAGACATTTTCATGCTTTGCTCTGTTTAAATACTAAAACTGATTTTGCGGAGATAATCGATATGATAGGCAACGGCGGTAATCAGAATATCTTAAAAGTCGTTAAGTTGTTCGAAACCATCTACGGAGACACTTCCGGGGCTGTACTAAACATTAGCCCGGCAAGTTTAATGCTGTTGGGCGACCACACCCATTATAATGAAGGAATCTTAATTTCCGCTTGCGTCGACCGCTATTGGATTTTTCTGATCAAAAAAAGAAAGGATAAAGAAATCAATATATTAGCTGCCGACTCGAGCGAGATAATAAATTTTTCGCTGCTCAATATAGACGGCGTCAACAAGGATTCCTTTCGACTGCTTAAGGGTATAATAAAAAACTTAAAAGAAGAAGACCTTCTCGATTTCGGTTTCGATTGCGTCGTTTTCTCGAACGTGCCCGAGAATCTCGGTCTTGGTTCAAATGCGGCAAGACAGGTCGGGTTTTTAAATACAATTCGAAAATTATACAGCATCGATATAGATGATAAAAAGCTGCTGGATATTGTCTTTAAGAATGAACTGAGTCTCATCGGTAAAATTTCCAACATGGCCCATCATTATGCGGTTCAGTACGGAAAAGAAAATAAATTGTTTGTTATGGATTTGCGGACGAAAGAGCATAAAACCGTTTCTCTTCACGAAGAAAATTACAGCATAGTAATTTGCGATACCGGTCAAAAAATTCTTGAACCGCAGAAAATTTGCAACGAGCGGATTGAAGAATGCGAAATAGGCGTTAAAGGACTGCGCTTGTACATTTGGGGAATCAAAAATTTGCGCGATGTTGAATCCGACTTTTTGCTGCGGCATTATCACATGCTGCCCAAAAGAATTTTTAGCCGCGTACTTTATAACGTAAACGAAAGGCAGCGAACAGAGGAAGCAATTAAATTTCTCCGAAAAAAATCGATTGAAGAATTCGGCAGTCTAATTACAAGGTCGCACTGGAGTTTAAATGAGGATTACGATCTCCCGTATGAAGAAAGTAATTTCCTGGTCAGCGAAGCTTCTAAAATCGAAGGGGTAATCGGCTCCAAAATGATAAGTTGCTCGCCAATCAAGAGCACGTTTCATATTGTAAGAAACGATAAAATCGAAAACTTCGCAAATGTTATTAAAGCGTCTTACGGTAAAAAATATAATTCGACGCTTAACACCGTGGTGCTTAAACTCACAAACGGGGTAAAAAAAATATCGTATAAAGAATTTGAGTTTAGTAATCAGTAAAAAACAAACATTCCGGTCGACAAAAATCTCTTGTTGAATTTCAACTTGATTTTCACTTTTGTTAGATATACATTTTCCGGCGAATTAAGCGGGAGTATTAATGAGTTTTTCCGAAGGTTATTATAATGATGAATACGATTCGTTATATAATGAAGAAGAAATAAAATTAAAAGTAAAAAACTGTAAAGAATATATAGAAAGCGGCCATACCTTTGCGCACCTCGATACAATAGATGAAGTAATTCAACTTTGTTTGGAATATGATCTTGTTGAAGAAGGACTTTACCTAGCCAATGCCGTACTTGAGGTTGCACCGTATAACTCCGAAGCGTGGCAGTACAAAGGAATATTTCTGAACAATACTTTTGAATTTGACGAGGCCTATCGAAGTTTTGAAAAAGCTTTATCGTTGAATCCCAACGACGTAGAGACGTACATAAATAAATCGATCTCGGAAGACAATCTTGGCTTTTATGATGAAGCTGTTGAATCTTTAAAAAAAGCTTTAACAATCGAACCGAACAACGAAGAAACATTCTTCAATCTTGGAGTCTTATACGAGAAGAAAGAAAAATTTGCCGAGGCGATAGAGCATTTTCTAAAAGCGGCCCAACTGGATCCGGAATATTCCGAAGCATGGTATGAGCTCGGCTACTGTTACGAAAATACGGACCGGCTTAACGACGCTTTGATCGCTTACGATAAATATCTTGAGATCGAACCGAATAGCTTTACCGGCTGGTATAACAAAGGAATTGTTTACCTCCGTTTGGAACAGTACGAAAAGTCGATCAACTGTTTTGAGTTATCGATAGCGCTGAGAGAGGATTTTGCGAGCTCATGGTTTAATTGCGGATTTGCTTTCTACCGGCTTAACCGTATGAACGACGCGCTGAAGTCGTATAAGAAAGCTTACGAGATTGACCCGAACGACGAAACAATTTTGTTTAACATGGGTCAGACCTATGAAGAGCTCGGTTCGTTTCCGCAAGCTATAAGATGTTATACGCAGGCAATAAAACTTGATTCCGAATATTACGAAGCGTTTCTTGCGCGCGGTTATTGTTACGATGTAGTAGGTAAATACCAGCTTGCGCTAAGAGATTTTAATCAAGCAGTTTCATTAACAAGCAACCCCGAAGACGCATGGTTTGCAAAGGCAGATCTCGAATATTCGCTCGGCAATCTGCAGGAATCGATTAACTCGTATTCAAAAGCAATCGAATTGAACCGCGATAATTTTAATTCGTGGTCGAAGCTGGCTGAGACATACATCGAAGTAGGTTTATGGCTCGAAGGACTTAAAGCTTTTGACGAATGCATTAGGATAAATTCCAAGCATGCCAATTCTTATTACGGGAAAGCGAAAATTAATTTTCTGCTCGGCCATACTCAGGAAGCAATCGATAATCTTAAAGTGGCTTTCGAATTGGATCCGAACATTAGAAACGAGTTTACCCGGGATTATCCAGATGTTAAGACTTCAAAATTATTTATCAAATTACTGGACGAGAACAAATCGTAACAATTATGCAATCTCAGAATAAATTTAATCACAATACAAAGATAGTAGGAGTAATCGGTCATCCTATTAAACATTCTTATTCGCCTTTAATGCACAACATTGCTTTCGAGCTCTCGAATTTAAATTACATTTTTCTTCCGTTCGACGTTCCGGCATCATCGCTTAAGGATGTATTGAAAGGAATGATCGCTCTCGGAATAAAAGGTTTCAACGTAACGCTTCCTTTAAAAGAAAAAGTTCTGCCTTTGCTTAAAGACGTTTCCGAAGAGGTTAACATTATCGGCGCGGCAAATATAATTTTAAATGACGACGGAATTTTGCGCGGGTACAACACCGATGTTCACGGCATTGTTGAGTCTTTGAATCCTTATAAGGATGAATTAGCCGGGGCAAATATTTCTATTATCGGCGCGGGCGGCGCCGCCAGAAGCGTGATTTATTCTTTGATTAGATATTTTAAAGTAGGGCATATTAATATTATTAATAGAACCGAACAGACAGCGGAATCGTTGAAAGAATATTTTTCTACAAAAATGTTGTTCGGCGAGTTCAAAGCGTTTCAGCTTGTTCCCCCGGATTTGATCGAAACCTTCCGCGATTCAAAACTTATTATAAATACCACGTCTATGGGAATGTTTCCCGACATCGATGATTCCGCCACGACAATTAAGGAATCTTTTATGAAGGGACAAATTGTTTTTGACGTGGTTTATAATCCGGTAAAAACAAAACTGCTTAAGCTTGCCGAGTCCCAAGGCGCAACAATAATTACCGGACTTAAAATGTTTGTTGAGCAGGGCGCAAAATCATACGAGTTATGGACCGGCGAAGAAATGCAGAAAGAAAAAGTCTACAGGGCTATTGAATCTTACCTTGTAAGCTAAGGTTTTATTTACTAGGAGCTAAGTTGTTCTTAATTGTGGGGGATTTAATGAAGCATTCAATTCTGAATTTAGATAATTCTTCTAGAAAAACATTTCTTTTCATAATTGTTTTTTCTCAGTTTTCACATATAGTATATCGGCTCAATCTTTTTCACTCGGTTTTAAAGCAGAACCTTTCTGTTTGATTTCTTCGGTCAATTCACAAACAGAAGTAAATTTATTTACTACCAGTTTTTACTTTCTGCTTGGAGTTCAAGTTACTCAAAAATTCAAAGTTGAGTTACAGCCGGGGATTATTTATTCTGAAGATAGAAGATACAACGCGATTCCTGAAATCGGAGTACTCGGAAAATATTTTTTGAGAACGGGTAAAGAATATCTTCTATTGGGCTTAATTAGTCATAGTAATTGGAATGGATCTTCAAATTCAATTCAAGCAGCCGGTAAAAACTTATTTCTGGGTTCAATAGGCGTCGGTACTAAAACAAGTAAAATAACATTGTTGGAATTATCTTATCAATTTCCAATCGGCAATAATGAATATTGTCTACAGAGAGAATACACAAACGGTATACAGCGATTTACTTCGGTTGATTTGGTAGGATTGCTAAAATTAGGTTTCGGAATATCGTTTGATCTTTAATTCAAATCATTTTATAATTTTTTAAGATAATATTTACAATTTCCTAAATTAATTTCTTCAGCGCTTTTTTAATTCTCTTTGCCGCTTCGGTTAGGTTTTCAATTGAGTTGGAATAAGACATTCTAAGATAACCTTCGGTACCGAAGCCGCTGCCGGGAACGGTTGCTACTTTTCCTTCATGCAAAAGATACATAGCAAGATCAAATGAATTTTCAATTATACCTGAAGATGTTTTTCTTCCAAAGTAACTGTATACATTTGGAAAGACATAAAACGCGCCTTTGGGTTTTACGCATGTCACGCCGTCTATTGAGGTGATTAAATCATGGAATATATTTCTTCTTTTCTCAAATTCTTTTTGCATCATTGGCACGTAATCTTGCGGACCGTTTAACGCTTCAAGCGCCGCCGCTTGAGAAATTGAAGACGCATTGGAAGTGCTGTGGCTCTGAATTTTGTTCATCGCTTTAATAATTTCTTCCGGTCCCGCCGCCCAGCCAATCCTCCATCCTGTCATCGCGTAAGTTTTTGAAAATCCGTTGACAACAACCGTTCTCTCTTTCATTTTTCCATTAACAGCGGCAAAGCAGGTAAACTTGTTTTCGTCGTATATCAAATGCTCGTAAATATCGTCCGTTACTACAAAGAGATTATGCTTCTCAACAACCTCTGCAATCTCCTCAAGTTCTTTCCTGCTATAACTTGAGCCGGTAGGATTAGTTGGATAACCCATGATCAGAACTTTTGATTTTGGTGTAATTACTTTTTCCAATTGTTCGGCGGTCATATTAAATCCGCTCTCTTCAGTTGTTGCGACGATAATAGATTTACCGTTTGCCAAGCTTACCATCTCAGGGTAAGAAACATAATACGGCGAAGAGAATATCACTTCATCGCCGTTGTTTACAATAGATAAAATTGCGTTGTACAAACTTTGCTTTGCGCCGGTAGAAACGATTATATTATTCGGGGAGTAATCAAGTTTGTTTTCGAGTTTTAGTTTCTTCGCAATCGCGGTTCGTAGATCAATCCTTCCCTGGTTGATTGTATACTTTGTTTCGTTGTTATCGAGGGCAAGTTTGGCAGCGTTTTTTATATTCTGCGGAGTAGGAAAATCCGGCTCGCCGACAGATAAATCAATAACATTCTCGCCGCGAGCTTTCATCTCTTTTGCTTCGGCGTTGATTCTCATTGTAGTTGATACGCGAATACTATTCACACGATCGGATGTTATCATGCATGTCTCCGTTTCTGGATCGTTCGTAAAAATTCGGCACAATATAATATTTCAAGGAAAGAATTAAAAGGAAAGTTAAGTAGGGTCGAGACAACCTCGACCCTACAGTATTTTTATTTTATTTGCGAAAGACGTTTCGGTCCGGCATTGATTACTTCCTGCGAACAATCTTTTTCGAACAACTTAAAGTTTTCGATAAAGCGCGCGGCAAGAGCGTCGTATTTTTTCCAGTACTCGTCTTTGTTACCCCAGGAGTTTTCCGGGTACAAAACATCTTCCGGAACATCGGGACAACTCATCGGAACCTGGTAACCAAACAATTTATCCTTGCGGTATTGAACGTTATCGAGTTTGCCTTCGAGAGCGGCGTTGAGAAGATTTCTTGTGTGACGAATGCTGATACGTTTACCGACTCCGAATCTTCCGCCGACCCAGCCTGTAT
>JAKAHQ010000482.1 GCA_021814855.1 Bacteroidota bacterium
GAATAATCGATATAATTAAATCGTTGGAAGAACAAGGCGAAATTTCACTCAACCTGCGCGGCGGTCCGGAAGAAATTTATGTCTGATGTTATTAAGCTAAGTAAAAAAACAAAGACAACTGTTAAGGTCAGCGGATTTGGAAATTCTATAATCGATGTTGACGATTCCGAACTGCTTGGTCGTCAAATGGAAGATTATTACCGGAAAGGGTTCCAGGAAGGACAGGAAAAAGCACGAAGGGAACTTGAACAGTCTTTCATGGACCGGCTGGCAAAAAAGTACGAAGAGCTTTACAACATTTTTCAGCAGTACGATGAAAATTTGATTGAGTACGAAAAAACTTTTGAATTAATAGCAATAGAGACCGGTTATGAGATTGCAAAGAAAATACTTCAGCACGAGATTAAAGATAAAAGCATAATCAATGAAAATGTTAGATTGGCCATTAACAAGATTATTGGCGCCAACGAAATTAAGTTGAAATTAAATCCGAATGATCTTGAACAAATTAACGACTTAAATAAAAATATTTTGAACGGCAGTTCGTTTAGTAAAATTAAAATAGAAGCCGATGAAAGAATAGAGCAGGGAGGATGCCTTGTAGAAACCGAAATTGGAAATGTTGATGCAAGAATATCCACCCAGCTAAACGAACTGAAAAAGCAGCTTGAAGACAGCCTGGAAAATTAAGCAGACTTAACAATGGAACTTGCAGAAAGATTGTTGGAAAAATATCAAGGAATAATTAGCAAGACTGATTCTATACGGGTAAACGGCCGCGTTATAGATGTCGTGGGTCTCGTAATTGTTTCCGTTGGTCCCAACGCGGTTATGGGAGAAGTATGTACAATAGTCGATCAGAATGGAAATGAAGTTTGCAAGTCCGAAGTTGTTGGTTTTAAGAACGGCAAGGTACTGTCGATAGCAATCGGGGAGATGCACAATATATCGCCGGCATGCGAAATAAAAGCTTCCGGCAAAAGTTTTAATGTTGGCGTAGGCAAGGAACTGCTTGGCCGCGTTATAGATGGGCTCGGCAATCCTATAGATGGTAAAGGAGAAATAAATTACTCTTCGTTCCGTCCGTCGCATCGTGAGCCGCCTAATCCTTTAGAACGAAAAAGAATTACCACTCCAATCCAGACCGGCATAAGAACCATTGACGGAATTTTAACAATCGGCAAAGGTCAGCGTATGGGTATCTTTGCCGGAAGCGGCGTTGGTAAAAGTGTTACCTTAGGCATGATAGCAAGAAATACAAGCGCCGATGTGAACGTGATTACTTTAATTGGAGAGCGTGGAAGGGAAGTACGAGAGTTTATAGAAAGAGATTTAGGCGAGGAAGGATTACAGAGATCGGTTGTAGTATGCGCAACCAGCGATAAATCTCCGCTGATAAGAATGAAGGGTGCGTACATCGGAACCACGATAGCGGAATATTTCCGGGACCTTGGTATGGATGTAATGTTAATGATGGATTCGGTTACACGATTTGCTATGGCTCAGAGAGAAGTTGGATTAACTGTTGGCGAGCCGCCTACAACCAAAGGTTATACGCCGTCGGTATTTTCTATGCTGCCTAAACTCCTTGAAAGAGCGGGAAGCAACGATAAGGGCTCCATAACAGGTTTGTACACCGTTTTGGTCGATGGTGATGATATGACCGAACCTATCGCCGATGCAGTAAGATCTATTTTGGATGGTCATATAGTTCTTTCCAGAAAATTAGCTAACAGAGGTCAGTATCCTGCAATAGATACATTGCAAAGCGTAAGCCGTGTGATGCCGGACATAATTGATACAGATCATTTTCAACGAGCAATGAGATTCAACGAAATCCTGGCAACTTACAAAGAAGCCGAGGACTTGATTAATATAGGCGCATACGTTAGAGGAAGCAACCCGCAGATAGACCACGCGCTTTCCAAAATTAATCAGCTGCGCGGATATCTTAAGCAAGGAATATTCGAAAAGGCGCTCTACGATCAATCCGTTGAAAGACTAAATCAAATAATTGAAGCACCGATTGTTTAATTCTATGGGAAAATTTAATTACAGGTTCGATTCGATAATACGGGTAAAAGAAATTCTTGAAAAAAGAATTCAGGAAGAAATTGCTTTGATAGACAAAGAGATAAAGGATTTGCGCTATCAAAACTCTTTGATTGTTGAAGAGAGGGGAAAGAATCAGAGAAACATGCTTAGCCGGCCGCTTAAAGCCGCCGAGTTTCAGAGCGCAAAACTTTATGATTCCCTGCTTGAAAAGCAGATAATAGAAATTCAAAAAAAGATCGAATTGAATTTGTTAAAGCGACAGGATAAGTACAGAGAACTTGTCGAACGGAAAAAAGAACAAAAAGTTTTTGAGACGCATAAGGAAAATCAACACATCGAATACATTGTAGACGAATACAGGCGTGAGTTGAAAGACATTAACGAAATAGGTATCAGAAATTATATCGGAAGTCAAAATTGAAAGAGAAAACCATTTATATAGGAGCGTTTGTAATTGCATTTATTTTTGTAAGCAGCGCAATTATTTATGTGAATA
>JAKAHQ010000483.1 GCA_021814855.1 Bacteroidota bacterium
CAAGCTATTTCAATAAAGAGCTCGGCTTCGTAGGTAAACCTGAGTTAGTTGGCTCAACTAATTGGATAAATGAATTGCTGAACAATCAGGTCATCCCGGTTTTCTCAAGCGTCTGTGCAGATGCCGGCGGAAACTTGATGAACGTTAACGCGGATGTTTTTGCGGAATCTTTGGCGGCAGCAATCAAAGTCGACACAATATTTTTTGTCTCAGATGTTGAAGGCGTAAAGATTAACAATGCCTTAAAATCAACTTTAACCGAAGAAGAAATTATCACGGGAATCGTAAACGGCGACATAACCGACGGCATGATTCCGAAGCTTCAAAGCTGCATGGAGCTTCTGAAAAAAGGAATCAATAAAATCTGGATTGGTTCGCAAATAAATTACCAGCAGAAAATTTTTATAATTAACAGCGGCACATGGATTATTAACCCGGAAGAAAAACAATATGAATTACACAGGACTGCTTAACACTTACGCAAAATATCCGGTTGAGTTTGTAAAAGGAAACGGATTTCATCTTTACGACAAAAGCGGAAAAGATTACACTGACTTCCTTTGCGGCATTGCCGTTACTAGCTTTGGTCATAACCACCCGGAAATAAAATCCGCAGTGTTAAATCAAATTGAAAGTTACTGGCATGCTTCTAATCTTTTTAACTATTCATCTCAGGAATCACTTGCAAAGAAGCTTGCAGAGAGGTCTGGATTAAACTATGTTTTTTTCAGCAACTCTGGTACCGAGGCTAATGAAGCTGCTATTAAGTTTGCTCGCAAGTGGGGCAACGGTCGATATGAGATTATTTCAACAATTCATGGATTTCACGGAAGGACTTACGGCGGGCTTTCGGCAACCGGTCAGTACAAATTCTGGGAAGGATTTGAACCGCTTGTTCCGGGCTTTTCACACGTTCCTTACAATGATTTGGAAGCCATTAAAAATTCAATCACTCCAAAAACAGTTGCTGTAATTGTTGAAACAATCCAGGGCGAAGGCGGAATAAATTGTGCATCGACTGAATACATGAAGGGCTTGAGAAAGCTTTGCACTGAAAAGAATATTCTTCTGATTGTCGATGAAGTACAAACAGGAATTGGTAGAACCGGAAAGTTCTATTCATACCAGCATCATGGAATTGTTCCGGATATTGTTACATCGGCAAAAGCTCTTGCCAACGGCTTCCCTCTCGGCGCAACGATTTGTTCTAAAGAAGTCGGCGATGCAATTAAGCCCGGCAACCACGGCTCAACATTCGGCGGGAATCCGGTTGCAGTTGCAGCAGCAAATAAAGTAGTTGATTTGTTAGATGAAAAACAACTTCAGAAAATTGAAAAGCTTGGAGATTTCTTTAAGAAATCTCTTGTTGAAATAAATTTATCTGGCATTACTGAAGTCAGAGGCAAAGGCTTAATTATCGGAGTTGAATTCGTTCAAGGAATTTCTTGTAAAGAAATTGCTAAGAAGTTACTTGAGGAAGGAATTTTAGTCGGTACATCCGGAGATTCGGTATTGAGAATTCTGCCGCCATTCATCATAACTGAAACTGAGATAACTAAATTTATCCCGGCATTAAAGAAAGTGGTTACTGAAATATCCAAGAAATAAAAAATAATTTTAAAAGGAAAATTTATGTCTTCCAAATTAAGACGACTCAACAGAATTAAAGAGATTCTGAATGCAAAGAGTATCTCTTCCCACGAAGGTCTTGTAAAAATTCTCGGCGAAGAAGGAATACAGGTTACACAGGCAACTTTAAGCCGCGACTTTGCCGAGCTTGGTGTAATCAGGACAATTTCCGAGCACGGACCAAGATACATTCTCGATGCACATGAGTCAGGCAAACAGATTGCAAAACTTATCGGCTTCGAAATTTTGAGCGTAGAGAATAATGAATGTTTGGTTCTGATTAGAACTTTATCAGGCAGAGCTCAGGGCATCGCGCATTTTATAGACCGCATGAACTCTCCGGAAATTCTGGGAACTGTTGGCGGAGACGATACCGTGCTTGTAATCCCCAGCTCTCAAAAGCATATTCCTAATTTAGTTTCAATGGTAAAAAAAATGATGACCGAGCAAGTCGGCTAACTCTACATCCTTCCAGTACCTGGCAGGTGTGAAAAAAGCTTGAGAGTTTAAGAAATTAAAATAAATTTTTGAAGGAGAAATAAAATGTCAAAAAGAAAAATTGTAGTTGCATATTCAGGAGGACTTGATACTTCGGTTATGGTAAAATGGTTAAGCGAAAAATATAATGCCGAAATTATTACTGCTACCGGTTTTCTCGGTCAGGTAAAAGAGATTGAAGGTGTAAAAGAAAAAGCTGCTAAGACAGGCGCAGTTAAATCGCACATATTTGATTTAAGAGAAGAATTTCTTTCTAAGTATGCATGGAAAGCATTGAAAGCCGGCGCACTTTATGAAGGCACTTACCCGATGGCAACAGCAATCGGAAGACCTTTGCTTGCTAAGATGCTTGTAGATGTTGCTATTCAGGAAGGAGCTGATTCTGTTGCTCACGGATGTACAGGCAAGGGAAACGACCAGGT
>JAKAHQ010000484.1 GCA_021814855.1 Bacteroidota bacterium
GACGATTCTTGTTATGCTCGAACCTAAGATCACGATTGGTTAAAATTCCGACAAGCTTACCCATGCCGTCAACAACAGGAATGCCGGAGATATGATACTTGGACATAAGTTCTTCGGCTTCTCTAATAGTATGCTCTGGAGTAAGGGTAATGGGATTAACAATCATTCCACTTTCGGACCTTTTGACCTTATCAACTTCGTCCGCTTGTTTATGAATCGACATGTTTTTGTGAATGATGCCGATTCCTCCTTGAGCAGCCATAGCTATAGCCATCTGAGATTCTGTAACTGTATCCATCGATGCAGAGAGGAAGGGAATATTTAATTTTATTTCTGGAGTAAGAGAAGCGCTTATATCGGTCTGGCGCGGAAGAACTGTAGAACGAGCCGGGACTAATAAAATGTCGTCAAAAGTTAAACCTTCGAATTCAACTTTGTTCTTTTTCATGATTACCTCATTTATTAATAAACTTTATTCCAAATACAAAAAAGACCACACAGCGTGGTCTTAGATTCAATCAAACGCAGAGAACCCGGTGATGTCCTCACCGATTATCAGCGTGTGCATCTCGTGAGTGCCCTCGTAAGTTTTAACGGACTCCAAATTTTGCGAGTGCCGCATTACGGGATACTCATCGATAATTCCGTTAGCGCCAAAAATTTCTCTTGCTATACGAGCTGTCTCGAGCGCCTTTTCACAATTATTTCTTTTAGCCATCGATACCTGAGTATGCTTCAACTCCCCACTGTCCTTCAACCTTCCGAGCTGCAAATTTAAAAGCTGTGCCTTAGTAATTTCGGAAAGTATGTAGACCAGCTTTTCCTGCGTCATTTGGTAGGCGGCAATTGGCTTGCTGAACTGCACGCGCGACTTTGCGTAATTCAATGCCGAATCATAACACGCCATCATGGCTCCAACAACTCCCCAGGCAATGCCGTAGCGCGCTTGGTTTAAGCACATCAGCGGCGATTTTAATCCGCTGCTGCCCGGTAAAATATTTTTTTCAGGAATAAACACATCCTGAAAAATTAATTCCGAAGTAACGGATGCTTTCAACGAATGTTTTCCTTTCATCTCCGGCGCGTTAAATCCCTTAATACCTTTTTCAACTAGAAAACCTTTAATAACTCCGTCAAGTTTAGCCCATACAACTGCAACGTCTGCAATCGTTCCGTTTGTAATCCACATTTTAGCGCCGTTAAGAATGTAACCATCTGCGATCTTCTCCGCATGTGTTATCATTCCACCGGGATTGGAACCGTAATCCGGTTCTGTTAAACCGAAACATCCTATCTTCTCGCCGGAAGCAAGCTTCGGCAGCCAGTAATCTTTTTGTTCCTCGCTTCCAAAAGTGAAGATTGGATACATAACTAATGATGATTGAACGGAGACGAAACTTCTTAACCCGCTGTCCCCTCTTTCAAGTTCCTGCATTACTAGTCCGTATACAACATTATTCATTTCCGGGCAATTATACTTTTGAGGAAGAGTGACTCCAAGTAAATTCAGCTTAGCCAGTTCACGTATTAAATGGAAAGGAAATTTTTCTTCGCGGTAGTGCTTTTCTATGATGGGAATAACTTTTTCATCAACAAATTCGCGCACGGAATTGCGCACCAATATTTCTTCTTCGGTTAAAAGCTTTTCTAAATTAAAATAGTCTACGCCTGCGAATTTGCTCATGATGATTGAAAAATTTGATTGCAAAGATAGTCAAAACATTTATATCCGCAAAAATCATTCTGTACCATCCTCCTGCTCATCATAAAAATTAAGCTCATTTACAATTTTCATTATTATATCGGATTCATAACCACGCGAAATCAGGAATGAAAACAATTTGGATTTTATCTTTCGCTTGTCGGTTTCTTTTCTTTTGAGTGATTCGAGTTTTCGTTTCGCCAATTCTTGAGCTTGTTCAAAACCGGCTTCCGAATTTAATCCTTCGAGAGTTGATTTTATGATTTCTCTGGAAATTCCTTTTTTATGCAATTCGGCTTTAATCTTATTAACACCGACTTTTTTGCCCGATCTTTCTTCTGTGTAAGCGTGAGCAAATTTTTCATCATTTAGAAAGCGGCCTGCTAAAAGTTGCTCAATCACGCGATCAATTGTTTCTTTATCGATTTTCTTTTGAAACAGTTTTGTTCTAATCTCGTAAACCGAATGCTGCCGTCCGCTTAAAATTCTAAATGCAGAATCTTTTGCTTTATGAAAATTGCTATCGGAAATAAGTTTCGATTTAGCAGTCTCGTCTATCGAATCATTTTTTCTCAGACCGGAATCAGCTATGGTGCGGTAATCGAGAGAAATAGATTCTCCTTCATCGAAATAAATAATTACATTGTTCCCTTTTTGTTTTAGGGCAGTAATAATCATCTATTATTTTTTCTTCAACTTAGTTTCCGCTTCTTCCTTAACCGGTTTCTGTTCTTCTTTGACGAGGCCTAAAGTTATTTTAACATCATTTTCAAGCGCTTCGAACAAAGCCGGATCTTCAAGCATTTTTTGTTTTAACTGCTCGCGGCCTTGAAAACGGTCTT
>JAKAHQ010000485.1 GCA_021814855.1 Bacteroidota bacterium
AACGTTATTTTCTTCTTCATCCAATGAAGCGGCCAAAGTAACGGATAATATTTTATTAAGCGATCTCTGAGTCTCGGGATCAAAATGTCTTATCGATTCGAGAAAGTCACCGTCGAATTCCAAGCGACTCGGCTGCTTCTCGCTAAATGACCAGAAATCAATAATCGATCCGCGAACCGAAAAATCCCCCGGGCCTTCTACAAATTTAGTTCGATCATAATTGATGGAGTTTAAATATTCTATAACATCTTCGTAAGATAAATTGCCGCCAATTTCAACCTTTGTAGTATTTGTGTTTACGGATTTTTTTGAAGGCAGTTTTAATTTTAACAAATCGTAAGTTGTAATTAGTATAAACCTATCGCGATTGTTGATATCAGTAAGTTTTTCTTGAAGTACTTCCAAACCGAATTCATCAATTACAATTAGGCGATCTTCGAGATCCATAAGACTAAGTTCGACTTTTGTTTCATTAGCCGATTGCACCGAAGAACATAGTATCACAAACTGCTTGATATCGGAAGCGGCTAATTTCACAAAAATCGATTTCGATGAGCCGGCAAACGGGGAGACAAAAAACTTTTTTTTACTGACTGCCTTAGTAACCGTATCCTTTAAAATTCTGAGAGGCGAAAGAGATTCAATCAAAGAATCAACAGGTGTTTTCATTCAAGTCCAGTATCTATATCATTCCAATTTGAATGATGTTCTATTTTTTAAAATACAAAACACCCTGCCCGCATTAACGGATAGGGTTTTAAGTTAAATTACTAACACAAAATTAGCTTATTTGATTCAATTATTACAGCGTTCTGCATGTCTCTATTTGCCCATTTTTATTATTTTGCAGAGCAAATACAACCAATAATAACGGAATGATCTATGGCACTTCTCAAAGCTCGTCAGCCTAAAGAATTAAAACCTGAAGATTTAAAGTGGACATGCAACCCGGAAGTTTTCGAATTTGAATCGACCACCAGTATTAAACCTATTGAAGGAATTGTCGGCCAGGAACGTGCTCTTAAAGCGCTTCGTTTGGGTGTTGATCTTAAGAGTCAAGGTTATAACATTTTTGTTACCGGACTATCCGGTACTGGAAAGTTAACGGCTATCCAGCAAATGCTTGAATCCATTACTCCCGATTGCTCGCACTTAAGTGATTATGCTTACGTTAATAATTTTAAAGATGAAGACCGCCCAACTCTTCTTCAGTTCCCTGCCGGGCAGGCAAACAAATTCAAGAAAGAACTTCAGCGCGCCATAAAATTTTTACAGGAAAAAATTCCGCAAGTTCTTACAACTGATCCCTTTGTAACCAAGAAAAAGCAATTGCTGGCCGAGTTCGGCTCCGTTCAACAGAACATGATGAATTCTTTCGAAGAAAAATTAAAGAAAGATAATTTCACTCTCGGTCAAATAAAAGTCGGAGAAATGCCGCGACCGGAAATTTTTGCTGTAATTGAAAATCAGCCGGTATTTGTTCAGCAGCTGGATGAATTTGTACGCGAGCAAAAAATTACGGAAGAACAAGCGAAAGACTTTCAAACAAAATACTTGAACTACCAGGAAGAACTTCAAAAATTATTTAGAGAGAGTTTAAAACTCACACAAGACTTCCAGGAAAAAATATCCAAGCTCGAAGGCGAATACGCTAATGCTATTGTTTCGGTGGCTGTTGAGGACATCAAAAAGAAATTTAAAAATCCCGATGTTCGAGAATACCTTGACCAAGTCTGCGAAAACATTCTGCAAAACCTTGATGTTTTCAAAGGTCAAAAACCTGCGCGTGAAGAAGCTGAAGACGGAATTATTATCGACTACATGAAAGAATACGAAGTAAACATTGTTTTGGATAATTCTCATATTAAAAAATGCCCGGTTGTAATTGAAACTTCTCCAAGCTACAGCAACCTTTTCGGCACAATAGAAAAATACAGCGACGGTCGCGGCGGCTGGTACGCGGACTTTACTAAAATTAAAGCCGGAACATTGCTAAGAGCAAATGGAGGTTACCTTGTTATTAACGCGATGGACGCCTTTAGCGAGCCCGGTGTATGGAAAACATTAAAAAGAGTTTTACTTTACGGCAGGCTTGAAATACAGGATATTGCAAATCTTTACCAATTCTCTCCAAGTATTTTAAAACCGGAACCGATAAACATTGATACAAAAATTATTTTGGTAGGCAATAATTATATTTATTCCATTCTTTCCCAGTATGAAGACGACTTCAATAAAATATTCAAAATCAAAGCGGACTTCGATTATGAAATGGAGAGAACCGACCAAGCGTTAACCGAATACGCGAAGGTGATCAAGAAATTAATTGAATCTGAAAAGTTGCTGGAGTTTGATAAATCCGCAATTGCTAAAATTATTGAATATGGCGCGCGTTATGCGGGAGAAAAAAATAAACTTACAACTCGCTTTGCATATATTGCCGACCTAGCACGTGAAGCAAATTTTTGGGCTCACGATGACGGCGATAAGATGGTTAATGAATATCATGTTGTACAAGCATTCGATACCGCGAAAGAGC
>JAKAHQ010000486.1 GCA_021814855.1 Bacteroidota bacterium
ACACTATTGCCGAACACCCGAACATTTGCAACTATATTCATCTCCCGGTTCAATCAGGCTCAAACAGAATTTTGGAATTAATGAACAGAACCTACACCATCGAACATTATCTTAATTTAATAGATAAAGCGCGGACGATTATCCCGGGTGTAAGTTTTTCGACGGATATTATTGCTGGTTTCCCAACCGAAACCGACGAAGATCATCAAATGACTTTGGACGTGATGAAGAAAGTCCGTTACGACGGCGCATACATGTTCAAATATTCCCCGCGCGAAGGGACTAAAGCTTTCGATATGAACGACGATGTTTCCGAAGAGATTAAAGTGAAACGACTGAACGATATCATCGATCTTCAGCAAACTATATCCTACGAAATTAATCAATCGCAAATAGGCAGCGAGGAAGTTGTTCTTGTCGAAGGGGCGAGTAAAAAAAGCGAAGACTTTCTTTCCGGCAGAACAGATACTAATAAGGTAGTTATTTTCCCGCGAGGAGAAAATATTTCGATAGGCGATTATGTTAAGGTGAGAATAAACCGCGCAACTTCGGCCACTCTATTCGCCGATTTGCTTGATGTAATCGAACCGGTTAAGGACAAAGCTTTTAGATCCGCTTGAATTATTTCCGTATCTAATTTTTCGGACGTACAATACCCGAGCAATAGAATGAAGATTCTAAAATTTGTATCGTCGATTTTCTTTTTGTTATTGCTGCTCTCATGCAGACTGTCTGCACAGGAAGCGGATATAACTACCGCGCTTCAAAGAATTGAAAGCGGAAGAATTGATGCTGCCGAAACTCTTCTGAAAGAACTAAAAATTAATAGTCCCGACGACCCCTCCATAAAATTCTTGGAAGCAGTTTTAACAAAAGACGGTGCCGATGCGGTAAATAAATATTCGCTAATAGTAGATAAGTATCCCAAAAGCAAATATGCGGACGCGGCGCTTTACAGAATTTTTTCTTATTACTATTCTTTGGGATACTACAAAAAAGCCGAGACTTATTTAACCAAACTAAAAAAAGACTACCCGGATTCTCCTTACCTCAAGTCCGTCGACAGAACATTACCTACCGAAGATAAACCGGATATCGTTTCGATAAAGGATAATTCTTCCAAGCAGGATACGACAGATACCGTTGAGAAAAAAATTGCACAACCGGCAGTGTATAACTACACAATTCAGGCAGGGGCATTTTTAAGTATTGAGAACGCAAAAAATTTATGCAGCCGTTTAAATAAAGAAAACTACTCCACGGAAATTACCACAAAAGAAATCGGCGGCAGCAATTTAAATATTGTTAGCGTCGGTAAATTTGAAAAGGAAGAGGACGCTCTTCCGTTGTTAGACTATCTCGAAAAAAATTTAGGCCTTAAAGGCAGAGTTGTTAAGCTAAACAATTAAAACACGGGCATGAAAATTATTTTCATCGGTACCTCCAGCGGCGAGACAAGCCGCGTAAGAAATCATTCCTCGCTTTTAATTGAGAGCGATAATTATAATTTGCTTATTGACAGCGGCGAAGGAATTTCCAAGGCGCTTTTGAATACGGGAATTGCCTTCGATTCTATAGATGCAATACTGTTGACTCACTATCATGCAGATCATTTTGCCGGGCTGCCTTCTTTATTAACTCAAATGAAAATCCATGGACGCAACCGGCCGCTGCAAATAATCACCCATTCAAATCTAATCGACACATTTGAAAATTTTTTAATTGCTTCATACTTATTTAAGGAAAAGCTCGGATTTGAACTGAGCATTTTACCTTTCGAGTTCGGCGTTACGAAAAGACTCCATGAAAAAATTTCTTTCATGCCGAAACAAAACACTCACCTGGCTCAAAGTAATCTTCTTAAAAATTACCCGGCTGAAATATTTGTTTCTTCCAGTTTGATGCTGAATCTTGATTCGCAAAAAGTATTTTACACTTCGGATATCGGTTCTGCCGATGATTTGTTTTTGTTCGAAGATGAAAAAATAGACTTGATGATTTCCGAATGCACCCATATCGATCTCGATCAAATATTCAAATCATTTAAGAAACTGAATTCAAGCGAACTGCTGCTTATGCATTTCAGCGACGAGATGCTAAAAGTACTGGAAACGAAGATCAACAATCTTCTGCCGGGAGAACAAGCTGGAATTAAAATTTGTTTTGACGGGATGATTAAAGAAATTCATTAAGAATTATTAATGAAAGTATGGCACAAAAACAGTTATTTTTACAGTAGTAATTTTCCTTCAAGAGAATGAACGTAGAAGAATTCCAAAAAAAATTCGGAATTATCGGTAAATCGAAAGAGATCCGGGACCTTGTTGATATCACCATGCAGGTAGCACAAAGCGATATTTCCGTTTTGATAACCGGCGAAAGCGGTGTGGGCAAGGAAGTGTTTGCAAGAGCAATTCACGGTTCAAGCAAGCGGGCAGCCAATCAGCTTGTAAGCGTTAACTGCGGAGCTATACCGGAAGGAATTCTTGAAAGCGAATTGTTCGGACATAAAAAAGGTTCTTTCACCGGCGCAA
>JAKAHQ010000487.1 GCA_021814855.1 Bacteroidota bacterium
ATAAATTTCTTCCGGACCGCCGCGCATGTTAAGTGATATTTCGCCTTGTTCTTCTAGCGATTTAATTATATCTATTATTCTTGCCTGAGCTCCTTCAACTTCTTTGAGTTTAACCATACCCATATACTGAAGTTCTTCTTTCAGAAGGTCTGCGGCACGCTCGGACATGTTCTTAAATATTTTTTCTTTCAAATTATCTTCGGCAACTTTAAGAGCAAGAGCCAAATCCTTTCTGTCAACTTCACGCAAAATCTTTTGAATATCCTTATCGTTGATATTTATAATTTCATCAAAGATGAACATCAGTCTTTTTACTTCATAACTTGTTTCAGGGTCCAGGTTTTCAAGCTTATCTAAAATTTCCTTAGCCATAGTTACATTTGTTCTGTTAAGTATTGCTGCCAGACATTTAGCGCCGCCTAGTTTTCCAACAGACTGGCTCATCGAAGCGCCCGCAATCTCATCCACTACATGTTCAATTTGCTTCAAAGTCTGCGGCGCAATTTTTCCCAGTGTAGCAATTCTGTAAGCCACATCCATTCTTAATTCATCCGGTAATTCTTTTAATGCGTTGGCCGTCTGGTCGGGACTAAGCTGAGAAAGAATTAAAGCCATTGTTTGCGGGTGTTCTTTGTTTAAGAAATTAATCAGCTGGGCTGGTTCGGCTTTTTTCAAAACATCGAAACCTTTAAGAGTTGTCAGTCGTTTTACTTTTTCAATTATTTCAACTGCTTTAGCAGGTCCGTAGGTTTTTTCGAGTACAGCCTGGGCAAAATCGAGACCGCCTTCCAAAACGTATTCCCGGGCAGTGACCATGTTATAAAATTCTTCAATAACAGTATCTGCAGTGCGCGCGGAAATATTTTTTACTTTAGAAATTTCTGCCGTTAAACTTTCAACATCCAGCGGATCGAGATGTTTTAATACTGCCGAAGCAGCCTCAACGTTTAGAGCAACCATCAGCATTGCTGCTTTTTGTACGCCGGTAACTTCTTCGCGTAAGTCTTTAACCGCTTGTAATTTGTCAGATTTCATCTTCGTGCATCCAGGCGTTAATTAGTTTTGCTGCATCCATTGGATTTTTGGAAACATAGTTCACAATTTTTTCCTGCTGGTTTTTTTTCATTAATGCTTCATCGGAAATGTCATCTTCAATATCACCAATCGGAAGCATGCCGCGTCTCTTTTTTTGCTGCACAAGTTGAGGAGACGGTGCGGACGCCTGCAGCGCTGCTGCCGGAGCTGATGCCATTAGTGTTCCTCCTCCGCCTTCAGAGAAGGTGCCTGTATTTACGGTTCCGATTACAATTCGTTCGTTCTTTAATCTTTTCATTAAGCTCTTCAGTACGAATATCGAACCGATTATTGCGACGATAATAAACACAAGATTTACCATGTCGTTGGGATTCGGCATTCCGGTTGTATTCGACTCTTCGGGAATTGATTCAACATTTTTTGTTTCGAACGGAATATCAACCATTGAGAATTGATCGTTGCGAGTAATGTCCAGGCCGACAGCATTTTTTACAATCTCTTCCAATTTTTTCATTTGATCAGACGGGCGCGGATCGTAAACGACATCTGTTTTTCCGCCTTTCTTAACTTCTCTAGGTACATCGTTTATAACTGCGGCAACACTTAATCTTTTTATGTTTCCGCTTTCAGAAATAACTTTTTGGATCGTTTTGTTTATTTCATAATTGGTTAAAGAATTTTCATTTGATTGAGCAGTAGAATCGGTTTGACCTTTCCCTTCATTGTTCGTTTTAATAGTCTGTTCGCTGATCGCAACCTGAGAATCCGGATCGTATTGTTCCATCGTTTTCTCAACCTGGTCAAAATTCAAATCGGCATTTACCTGAACCATCGCGTTGCCGTACCCCAATACATTATCAAGTATCGATTGCGCTTTTTGGGCGAGATAATTTTCAACGGATTTCTTGATTTCATATTGTCTTGAAGATGCATATGCAAGCGGACCTTCTTCGGTGTCATTGTTTAGAATTCTGCCTTTCGTATCAATAATGGAAACTTTGTCCTGCTGTAATCCTTCAACCGATCCGCAAACGAGATTTACAATTGCCTGTATATTTTCTTTAGAAGGCAACGAATTATTTCTTAGTTTCAGAACAACCGAGGCAGTTGGAGATTTTTCTTCTTGCTTGAAAATAGATTTTTGCGGAATTACAATATGAACGCGGGCGCCCAGCACACCGTCTTCCTGCTGAATTGTTCTTGCTAATTCTCCCTCAAGCGCTCTTTGATAATTTAATTTCTGCATGAACTCGGACATGCCCATAGTTGTCTTATCAAAAATCTCGTAACCAATAATTCCTGAAGTGGGTATACCTTTACCGGCTAGAGTAAGACGCATTTCATAAACTTTTTCTTTGGGGACTTTAATTGTCTGGCCGTTATCTTCAATCTTGTACATTATTTTCTGAGTATTCAAATAATCTACTACCTTCGAGGCGTCTTCTTGCGACAACCCGGAATAAAGAGTTGTGTAGTTTGGTTCATTCAGAATGAAT
>JAKAHQ010000488.1 GCA_021814855.1 Bacteroidota bacterium
TTTGGTAGAAGCAGACCACTCGGCGTTCAGCAAGCTGAAAGAAATTAATCCCGATATAGTTTTTAATATTGCCGAAGGCTTTAACGGAGTAAGCCGCGAAGCTCAGATTCCATCGATACTCGATATGCTTAAGCTTCCTTACACCGGCTCCGATCCGTTAACGCTTGCAACTTGTCTTGATAAAGCAAGAACAAAAGAAATTTTATCATACTACAAAGTACCAAACGCCAAATTTGTTTTAGTTGAAAGCATGCAGCGGGCAAAAGAAATTAAGTTAAAGTTCCCGCTTATTGTTAAGCCGATCTCAGAAGGGTCCAGCAAAGGTATTTTCTCTTCTTCTTTTGTAAAAGATAAGAAAGAACTTTTAAGAGAAGTAGAGAGAATATTAGTTGAATACAACCAGGCTGCCCTGGTAGAAGAGTTTTTGCCGGGAAGAGAATTCACAGTCGCAATTCTTGGCAATGGTGAAGAAGCCGAAGTACTGCCGATTGTAGAGATAAGCTACAATGACTTCCCGAAAGATTTTATTCCGATCTATTCTTACGAAGCGAAATGGATTCTGGATACGAAAGAAAATCCGCTGGATGTTTTTTCATGCCCGGCTCATGTTAGCCCGGAGCTTGAAAAGAAAATCAGTGATACTGCATTAAGGACGTTTAACGTTCTCAGATGTAAAGATTGGAGCCGGATAGATGTAAGACTTGATGCGAATAATGAGCCAAACATTATAGAAATTAATCCGCTGCCTGGAATACTTCCGAATCCTGAAGAGAATTCATGTTTCCCAAAGGCGGCACGAACCAGAGGCTTGAGTTACGAAGAAATGATAAACAAAGTTCTTTATGTTGCTGCTAAAAGACATAAACTGATATGAAGACAGATGCAAAAATTTTGATTTGCTACAATTCTCCGGCTAGCATCTTTCAAATATACAACGGCAAACCACTTAACGGCGGTGCCGCAGAAGAATTGTCTTCTCCAAACGATTTATCCGAAACCGGATTCAGTAAGGAGATCGGAACAATCGAAAAGAGCCTGCTGGATAAATTTTCGTACGTTGAATCATTGGCTGTTGATGGCAATATTGAAAAGACTATTTCCGCAATCAATAATTATTCCCCCGACGTAATCTTTAATTTTGTTGAAGCAGTTGAAGGAATTTCGTCTTATGAATACTGCATCGCCGGAGTTTTTCAACTGCTTGGATACAACATTACCGGTAATGTCCCTTCCTGCCTCGGCAACTGCCTGAACAAAGAGAGAACAAAAAATATTCTTAGCTCACACGGAATAGACACACCGAACTTTATTACGGTTAGGTACAGTACCAAACTCGGGAAAGAAAATTTCAGTTTAACATTTCCGGTAATTCTCAAATTATTAAATGAAGATGCCAGCATCGGTATTTCGGAATTTTCTGTGGTTGATGATTTTGAAAAGCTTAATAAACATTTAGGCTTTTTACAGAAGATGTACAAACAGGATGTAATTATAGAGGAATATATTGAAGGACGAGAGTTGAATGTTGCAATCCTCGGCGACTCGATTCTTCCTATTTCTGAAATTGAATTTAAAACCCTACCTGACGGTTTGCCGAAGATTGTAACTTACGACGGCAAGTGGATGGAGGACAGCATTTACTACGAAAATACAAAACCTGTATGTCCTGCAAAGCTTAATCAATCAATAAAAAAGAGAATTGAAGAAACAGCATTGCGCGCATACGAAACAATGGGCTGCAGAGACTATGCACGCGTAGATATTAGATTAGATAAAAATAACGTTCCGTTTGTAATTGAAGTTAACCCGAATCCCGATATCTCGACTGATTCCGGATTTGCCCGTGCAGCTTCTGCTGCCGGTTTATCGTATCCGGATTTGCTCGGCAATATTGCCGGGTTTGCATTAATCAGAAAAAGAAATGATACGCAGAATAAAGCAAGCTGATGTAAATGCGGTTGAATCGCTGCTAAAAAAAATTCCGAATTTTACGGAAGTTGAAATTACAGTTGCAATGGAGCTTGTTCAGATTGCAGGCAGTAATCCTCTTCAAGTAGATTACAACGTTTTTGTTTACGAAAACGGCGACGGGAAAATTCTCGGATACCATTGCACGGGCAAGCGACCGCTTACAGATGGTGTTTATGATTTGTACTGGATTGCTGTCGACCCGGAATCGGAAATTAAAGGCATAGGCGCACAATTACTTGAGCATGCCGAAAAGTTTATTAAAGAAAATAAAGGAAGATGGATTTTAGCCGAAACATCTTCCAAAGATAGTTATTCAAAAACCAGAAATTTTTATATGAGAAATAACTATTCGATAGTGGCGCAGATAAACGATTTTTATTCAGTGGGCGACCACTTAATTGTTTTCGGAAAATATTTTGTTAACAACAACTAGAGGCTAAGTCATGGAACTGTGGCAGCAAATGATCAGAGACAGCGTTCATACTGTTGATGAGCTCGTGGAAAGATTCAAGATTGACCGCAAGGTTGCAGAAGATCTGGATGAATTTTTCCAGGC
>JAKAHQ010000015.1 GCA_021814855.1 Bacteroidota bacterium
TATTCCGCCCAAACCGATTGGCGTGCATGTCTGGTGTTCCATTCCTCCCGACCAGCCGAACTCCGCGTTTCCGTACTTTTCTCGTATACACGGGTAGAGCCCATATTTATCCGAAAAAATTTTCAACATGTTTACGGTTTTATCAAATAAGGATTGGTACTTGGCCAAATCTTCCGGGTAGAGATAGTGATTTACCGGCATCGATTTACCCGGTGCGTAATCAAACATGTTTTGATGAAGCGCGTAATTTGTCATGGCAAGAGATATAAGATAACCGGCAATGGGATAACTGTTATGCCATTTATAAGTTTTTGTTCCGTTGCCGTTGTCTAGAACATCCGTTAAAACTCCGTTAGAAACAGATACAAAATTACTTGCCGCTGTAATCCAAACATCCGAAGAGTCGGCTTTATCTGCCGGGGTGTCTTTGGAAGGCCACCAATCCTTGGCGCCGTAAGGTTCGCTCAAGGTCCAAATAATCGGCTGGCCATTGTGCGAACTAAATTCAAAACTGCCGAACCCGCCCGAACCTGGAACTCCCTGGTAAGAAATATCAATACTCACTGTTTCATTCTTTAAGTAAGTTCGATCGAGAGTTATTATTAATTGATCACTTCCTGTAGGCTGGCTAAAACTCAAGTTTGTAGAATTGAGTTTAACGGAATTTACCTGTAGCTGGTTAACAATATCCAGAAAGAAAGATGTTAATTGTTCCGGCGCAACTTTGAATTTTACCGTTACTGTTCCGGAAATAAATTGAGGCGAGTAACTTACATTGAGATTCAATTTATAATATGTTATATCGATTGTGCTGTCGCCGGGATACTGAACATTGGAAATTTTATTAAGCCGCTGAAAATTCTTTATCTTTGCCTGAGAACAATACAGCGCGCCGTCCTGAGCCGAGAGATTTGCATAAACGCTGAGAAGTACTACAATTATGATTAAAGAAATCCTTTTCAACATAAATTCCATTTTGTTTGCTGTAAGATATTCAAGCCGGCATAAAAGCGAAAGCTATTTATTTCGGTATATTGTTTATGAAGCCAAGCTTTCGGAATTAATGGCTGTAAAAGAAAATTAACATGAATGCTTTCCATGAAGTTCATATTTTCTTAATTTGACATTGCACCAATTCATTTGTGGACATTCAAAAAATTATGGCGAAAAAACATTTACCTCTTCACGTCAAGATACTTCTCGGTTTATTAATCGGGTTAATGCTCGGATTGCTTTCCAATATTTTTCTGAACGGGAATGAAACGATTAAATGGGCTGTAAGCGATGTTGCCTACCCGGTCGGTCAAATTTTTCTCCGGCTGATATTTATGATAATCATTCCTTTGATCTTTACCGCCATAGTTTTAGGCGTAGCAGATTTTCGTGACATCCGGAAAATCGGAAGGGTCGGAGGAAAGGTTCTGTTATTTACCGTTGTAATTACAGCTCTCTCCGTGTTAATCGGTATGACGGTTGTAAACGTTGTAAAACCCGGAAGCGGAATCTCCGCAGAAAACCGCGTTGCGTTGACTCAAGTAATTACCAACAATCAAACTGTTACGGGAATAATTAAAACTGCGCATGAGGCAAAAAGTTTTACCCAGATTGTGATGGACTTGATACCGCGAAACCCCTTTGCCGAGATTGTGAATTATCTCGATCCGAATAACCATGGCGGGGGACTTCTTGCCGTAATGTTTTTTGCTCTGATTTTCGGAATCGCAATGGCACTTTCCGATGAAGAAAAAACGGCAACGCTTACAAAAACTCTTCAAGGCATTTACGAAGTTGTAATGAAGATTATCGATTTCGCAATGCGGTTTGCGCCGTACGGAGTTGCTGCTTTGATCTTTTCAACGGCTTCGCAAATCGGGCTGCAGGTTATAGGTCCTCTTCTTAAGTATGTTGTTGTTGTGCTGTTTGCCCTGGCTTTTCATTTTTTGGTAACCTACGGCGTAATAATTAAGTATGTTGTGGGAAAAAATCCGAAAGAATTTTTTATAAACCTGAGCGAAGTAATTGTAACCGCGTTCTCAACAAGTTCTTCAAATGCAACTCTGCCTACATCAATCCGGGTTTCTATAGAAAAACTAAAGCTGGATAAGGATATAACTAATTTTGTTTTAACAATCGGCGCCACGGCAAATCAAAACGGAACTGCGCTTTATGAAGGTATAACGGTTTTATTCCTTGCGCAATTTTACGGAATTGATTTGTCTTTAACCCAGCAATTGATAGTTGTATTCCTTTCAATTCTTGCCGGTGTTGGAACCGCAGGTGTACCCGGAGGTTCGCTTCCGCTTGTAGTTATGGTTCTTCAAACTATCGGGATTCCTGCCGAGGGAATCGGTATAATCTTAGGCGTGGATCGAATACTCGATATGTCGCGCACAGTTGTAAATGTTTCCGGGGATAAAGTGCTTGCAAGTTGGGTGGACGTGTCGGAAAGTAAGGCCATGAATGCAAAACGCGGGGAAGGTTAATTCATGTTCTTCGTTTATCATGCCTCTTTTTTTTCACACAGCTCCGTTAACACGCCGTAAGTTGATTTCGGGTGTAAGAAGGCAATATTCAATCCTTCTGCACCGAGTTTGGGTTCGTTATCTATGAACTGAATACCTTTGCTGCCGGCCTCTTTGATCGCATCTTTTAAATTGTTGGCAGCAAATGCTAAATGATGAATTCCCTCACCGCGCTTTTCGATAAATTTACTTATCGGTCCGTCCGGCTCCATAGATTCAAGCAATTCAATCTTGGTTTGTCCAACCATAAAAAAAGCAGTACGGGTTTTCTGGCTTGGTACTTCTTCAACAGCATAGCACTTTAACCCAAGCACTTTTTCATAATACTCGGTCGCTTCTTTCAAGTTTTTGACTGCAATGCCTATGTGTTCTATGTGTGTTAGGTTCATAATTGCGCTCAGAATATTTAAAAAACCGTTGTCTTTCGTTTCAATATTGTTATATAACTATATTGTTCTATTGTAGATTCGAACATTAATTTGGTGATAGAATCATATAACAATAGAACAATGTTTAAATTACAACATGCTCTCTATACTCTCCAAATACTTCCCGCATCGTATTGCAGATTTCCCCAATGCTCGCGTAAACTTTAACTGCTTCGAGAATGAAAGGCATAAGATTATCATTGCCTCCCGCTGCAGTTTTAAGTGCGGATAACTTTTTATTTACTTCTTCATTATTTCTTTGTATGCGGATTTGATTTAAGAATTTAATTTGGTCTTCCTGGATTTTTTCGTCTATCCTAAGTAAATCTTCTTTGCTGGTTTCCGTCTGTTGAAATTTGTTTACTCCAACCACAATCCTTTCATTGCGTTCAAGTTCTTGTTGAAATTGGTATGCAGATTTTTGGATTTCCGTCTGGATGTATCCGGCTTCAATTGCATTTATTGTTCCGCCCATCGCGTCAATTTTCGCAATGTATTCTTCCGCTTCTTTTTCTATTTGATCCGTTAATGCTTCCACATAATAAGAACCGGCAAGCGGGTCGATTGTATTTGTAACGCCGCTTTCGTAAGCCACAATTTGCTGGGTACGCAAAGCAATCTTTACGGAATCCTCCGTAGGAAGGGCGAGGGCTTCATCGCGGGAGTTTGTATGAAGACTTTGAGTTCCGCCGAGCACAGCCGCCAAAGTTTGCACTGTAACTCGAACAATGTTGTTATCAACTTGTTGTGCCGTTAATGCTGAACCGGCAGTTTGTGTATGGAAACGCAGCATCATCGATTTTTCTTTTTTTGCGTTGAAACGATTTTTCATAATCTTTGCCCATAAACGGCGGGCGGCGCGGTACTTAGCAACTTCTTCCAGCAAATCGTTATGCGCGTTAAAGAAGAATGAAAGTTGACCGGCAAATTCGTCAACATCTAAACCGGCTTTAATTGCCGTTTCTACATAAGCAATTCCATCGGCTAAAGTGAAACCAACTTCCTGCGCCGCAGTAGATCCGGCCTCGCGGATGTGATAGCCTGAAATTGAAATTGTATTCCACCTTGGAACTTTCTTTCCGCAGAATTCGAAAATGTTAGTGATCAAACGCATCGAAGCTTTGGGAGGATAAATGTAAGTGCCGCGGGCAACATATTCTTTTAAAATGTCGTTTTGAATTGTACCGCTGATTTTATCCCTGCTCACGCCTTGCTTTTCGGCAACTGCAATATAAAGTGCGAGGAGAACGGATGCCGGAGCGTTGATTGTCATAGAAGTTGAAACTTTATCGAGCGGAATTTTATCAAATAAAATTTCCATATCGGCAAGCGTATCAATCGCTACACCAACTTTACCGACTTCGCCGTACGACATTGGGTCGTCGCTGTCGTAACCAATCTGGGTTGGCAGATCAAACGCAACGGACAGGCCCATTTGTCCCTGCTCAAGCAAGTAGCGGTACCTTTCGTTCGATTCTTTCGCGGTTCCAAAGCCGGCGTATTGGCGCATAGTCCAAAGTCTTCCTCGGTACATAGTTGGCTGAACACCGCGGGTAAACGGATACTGGCCTGGGAAACCCGTTTGCTCGTTGTATTTTTCTTCGTTTGCATCGCCGGGCAAGTACAAAGGTTTCACTTCAGTGAATGACTGGGTGGTAAAGGATTTCTGGCGTTCAGGAAATTTCGCAACCGATTTGCGATAGACTTTATCTTCCCAATCCTTGTATGCATTCTGAACCTTCACTTTAAGTTCATCCGCATTTTGCATAAGATGCCTCGATTGAAATGGATAATCTTATTTGCAATTATAATGCCCGTTGGAATTAAACATGTTAGAACGAAGCATTATGAATTGATTGTGAATTTAACTAAAAGTTTCGTTATTGGTTAGAGTGTCTTTATTTTACATGGATTACCTTCTCAGTTCTTGGAAAAGGATTTTTCTTTAGTGGAAAAAGCGGATAAAAAATTACAACTCCAGACTTGACAAATGTTGGATCAAAGTCTATTTTTACGCCGCAAATTTATTCCGCGGTAGCTCAATGGTAGAGCATGCGGCTGTTAACCGCAGGGTTGCAGGTTCGAGCCCTGCCCGCGGAGCGAAGGGACTGACGGAATAGACGTGAGTCCCTTTTTATTTGAACTTGAGCAATGTAGTTGTTTGTTGATGTAAAAATTAACAAGAGCTTGCTGGTGCCCTGTTCGTTAACAAATTTATTTTCAAATTATATTTAAAGGAGCATCTTTAAGATGGCAGACAGAGTAAAAGGAACTGTAAAATGGTTCAACAGTTCAAAAGGCTATGGTTTCATTCAGCAAAAAGACGGAGATGACGTATTCGTACATTTCCAGGCAATTGTAGGTGATGGTTACAAAACTCTTCAAGAAGGCCAGCAAGTTGAATTTACTGTTGCTCAGGGACAAAAAGGTTTGCAAGCTCAAGAAGTAAAAGTTATTGCTTAATACTGACGTTACTTAACCTACTATAAAACCCCGGTCACGAACGGGGTTTTCTATTTTAACGATTACTGCTTTTTAAAATTGCACCATGCCTTCGACTTCATATAATTAATAAAATTATTTAAATTGAAATACAATTGTGACTAAATTGAAATTTTACAACTAAAGTTAGCTGAGAAATGCCAATCAAAAAAAAAGTACATCAGACAGCCGGCAAAATCAAAAAAATAAACATTGATCTGTTCAAAGATTTTTTCGAAAGCGAAAAAGCTTCCGGGTATATTCTAGTGTTAATTACGGTAGTATCACTTCTGTTGGCAAACAGCGCTTTAGGTAAAAGTTATCTTACTATTTGGCATACATACATGAATCTTTCGTTTTCGGGGGTTGAATTAAAGTACAGCATCGAACATTGGATTAACGACGGCTTTATGGCGGTGTTTTTTCTTCTCGTCGGTTTAGAGATTGAAAGAGAAATTTATGTAGGAGAACTTAGAGAAATAAAGAAAGCGTCTTTGCCAATTATTGCCGCAATCGGCGGTATGCTTATTCCCGGAATAATTCATTTTGTATTGAATGCTGGTACCGAAACGCAAAGCGGATTCGGAATTCCCATGGCAACCGATATTGCGTTCGCCATCGGAATCCTTTCCTTAGCAGGTAGCAAGGTTCCGTTATCGCTTAAAATATTTTTAACTGCACTTGCTATTATTGACGATCTCGGCGCCATAATTTTGATAGCCGTGTTCTATACCCAAAATCTTGCCCTTGGTTATTTATTTTCGGCAGTGCTTGTGTTTATACTTCTAGTGTTTCTAAACCGGATGCGTGTCAACAAACTTTCGATATATTTAATCCTCGGTGTTGTAATGTGGTACTGCATGCTTAAATCCGGTGTCCACGCTACAATAAGCGGCGTCCTTTTGGCTTTCGCCGTTCCTTTTAATAAAAACAATGACGAAAACATTTCTTACAGACTCCAGAAAAAACTTCACTGGCCGGTTGCGTTTATAATTCTTCCGCTCTTTGCTCTTGCCAATACGGCTGTAGTATTGCCGAAAAATATTATATCCAGCTTAACGGAATTGAATTCGCTCGGTATAATTCTGGGACTCGTAGCCGGCAAATTTCTAGGTATATTTTCTTTTTCATTTTTAAGTGTAAAATCGGGTCTAAGTTCTTTGCCGTCGGATTTGAACTGGAAATTACTCGGCGGTGCGGCTGTTCTTGCAGGCATTGGTTTTACAATGTCAATCTTTATTTCCAATCTTGCTTTCGATCAACCGGAAGTAATAGTTTCTTCCAAACTTAGTATTTTGTTTGCATCGGTTGTTTCGGCGGTAAGCGGATTAACTGCGCTGATGTTAGTCGGAAAGAAATCTATTCCTGAATAAAAAATATTCACACGAAAGTGCCGAAAACAATTTACACTACTTATCCAAATAGGGTTCAAGATTGCTTCAAATAAGAATGCCGGATCAAATCCGGCATTCTGCTAAATAATTTTAACGGTGAATTAATTTTTATCCTTCGCCGCCGCCGTTCATTCCGCCCTGGTCGTCTCCACCATTATTGTTCTGCATTCCTTCTTCGCCGTGGTCGTTGTTTGAATTGTTGCTAAGGTTCAATCTTAAATTCAGCATTACCATCGGAGATTCTCGTTCGAAATGCCGTAAACTATAAAAGTCGGGCGACTGATTTACAATTTGGAATTTTGCAGTTCCAAGAATATCTCTAACTTGAAGAGTGGCTGTAATTAATTTATCGAACAACTGCTGTTTTATAGCAAAGTTGGTAATAAAGAATCCTTCGCGGTTTCCTTGAGATGTTGCCGAAGGACTGTTGTACCAAACATTAACCTGCACCTGCGTGTTTTCGGCGATCTTGATGCTGTTGTTAAATCGAGCGTTCCAATTAAAACTCTGGTTGGTTTCTATATTGTCTGCCGGAGAACCCTCGATCTTATAATTATAAATATTGCCCATCAGGTTTACATTCCAATTTTTAATCGGGTCGAAGTTGGAAAACAATTCAACTCCCAGCGAATAATCCTTTCCAATGTTCTTTGTAGTTTGGAGCGTGACGGTCTCCGAATAAACCGAAAGCACTCTTTCGATTTTATTTTTCGTCTGCCTGTAATATGTGTCGATTGAGAAAACGCTGTTGCCTATAAGAGTTTGAAAACCGAGTTCGTAAGAATCGATGTACTCTGGCTGCAGTGAGGGGTTGCCGACGCGAACATTGTAAGCGTCAATCCATGTTTGGAAAGGTTCCATCTGCCAATCGCGTGGGCGATTGATCCTTCTTGTATAACTTGCCATCAACTGGTAACCCGCTCCGATGCCGAAAGAAAAATGCGCCGAGGGAAAATAATCCCATCGATCAATGGAAAATTTCTCGTTCATCTCCGGCACCTCGATATCGCGGCCGGTATATTCGGTTCGTACACCGAGTTTGTAACCGAGACTGTCTATTTTGCTCGTATAGATGGAGTACAACGCGTAATCGTTTTTGGCGTACTTGGAATGGTTGTCGTATAGAGAATTGTTCTCGAACAATTGTGTTGCCGGATTAAAAGTGAGCAGCCCGGTTTTATCATCGGAATTTTCATGAGTACCCTGGTAGCCCGCCTCGAATTTAGAAACGGAAGTGAAGGGAAGCGTATAATCCAGCTTTGTTTGTAGCTCGTTGCCGGGTCCGTTTTCCGTTGTAGTTTTACCGTCTGTAATTATTTCGCCGCTGAATAATTTATTGGTAGAACTTTCATCCGATGTTTCCGCATCGTAATGAACTTCGGCAACAAGCTCGTGACCGCTGTCGTTGAACGGGTGTTTGTAATTTCCGAAAACCGAAATTTCATGACCGGATCTGCTTCCCTCGGACTTGCTGATGAAATATTGCTGAGCCGGATCCATTGTATTCCATTGACTGTAATTAAGTGCCGAGTTATCGCTGTGCGACCGGTTGTTGTATCTGCCGCCCAAGGTTAAGAGTCTTTTAGCTCCGAAGTCGAATGAAACTGAACCGCGAAGATTAAAAGATTCGTTGCCGTGGTTCGAAGTTCCGTCTGACTTGTAATAATAAGTTTGCCCGTCTGCATTGTTCCAGTTATTTTCGTTTTGAGTGCCAAAGAACACGCGGTTGTTATAGCCGATGCCTAAGTTAGCTTGAATAAAATTATTCCGGAAATCTGCGGTAGCATCTCCGCCGTATTTATTTCTAACACCGAGATTCAAATTAAACAGACTTGTAATGCCCCACTTGTTTGTTTTCTTCATTATAATATTGATGATGCCGGCTGTACCTTCGGGGTCGTATTTAGCCGAGGGATTGGTAATGATTTCAATATTTTCTATCGAGCTTGCTTGAATTTGCTGTAGCGCCTCGTTGGGATCCAGAATTGTCGGTCGTCCGTCAATTAGAACCTGGAAGTTGCCGCTTCCTCTTAAACTTACGTTGCCGTCGATATCGACAGTGATTGAGGGCACGTTTTCAAGCACATCAACCGCGGTGCCGGATATCGTTGAAAGGTTTTCTCCCACACTGATAACTTTCTTATCTATTTGATATGAAATAGGAGAACGGGTTCCGCTGACAACAATATCGTTCATCTTCATATCGCTTGGCGTCAATGAAATTTTTCCAAGACTAACCGGTTTGCCGTTTTCCTTCTTAAAGCTTTTAACCAAATGATTTTTATAGCCGACGTAGCTTATTCTCATAAAGTAAGTTCCTGCCGGAACGTTTTCCAAAACGAATTGTCCTTTCGTATCTGTAGCTGCGCCGGTAACCTGGGTGCTGTCGGCTCTTCTTATAAGAACAACTGTTGCAAATTCTATCGGAGTGTTTGTTTGTAAATCGACAACCCTACCGGTAACGGAATTATTCTGCGTGTTGTTTTTGGGCTGTGAATAAAAATTTGCGCTGGCAATTAAAAGAAAAAAAATTGAAATGGTTAGGGAAGAGTAAAATCTAGATCTCATATGATCCTGTCCTTTGTTTATCGTGTTTCGAGAAATTAAATAACTCGGCATTTATCAGACAGTGATGTTCGAATCCTGGTTTAAATCAAAAAAAATTTTCTAAAAATATTTAAACTGACCAGACTACTCGTTGTGTAGAATTTATCGAAGCATTAAAATGCATTTCACCCTAAGCGATTGCTGTCTTTATGTGATGGATTATTAATCAATGCATCGGTAGATACGTTGAAAATCCGTAAAAATCACTTTGCCTAATGCAAATTAGCAGTGCGTGAATTAGAAATTGTCACACACACTTCACGAGTTGTAAAAAATTGTCACGAATTGAGCATAACCGGCTATCAACCGGTTATGTTTATTATCGGAAAAGTTTATTGCATATTATGATAGACCGACTGCACATCGTCGTCTTCGTTGAGAGCTTCGATCAAATCGTTAACTTCTTTTTTCTGTTCATCGTTCAATTCTTTGTAGTTAACCGGAATGTACTGAAGTTCGGTTCCGCCTATTTCAATCTTTCTTTCTTCAAGAGCTTTCTGCATCGTGCCGAATTCCTGGAAGGGAGTATAGATATATATGTTTTCATCGTCGTATGATAAATCGTCGAGTCCGAAATCAATTAATTCCAGTTCGAACGATTCCAAATCTTTAACCTGCGATTTTGCTAATTTAAAAAAGCACTTACGTTCGCACATAAACGCTAAAGAACCGGCATTACCAAGCGAGCCCTCGGATTTTCGAAAAATGTGGCGCACGTTTGCAACTGTTCTCGTAGGATTATCGGTCGCGCATTCGACAAGAACTGCAATTCCGTGCGGGGCATAACCTTCGTAAAAAATTTCCTGGTACCCGGTTGTATCTTTTGACGAAGCTCTTTTAATAGCGGCTTCAACTTTATCTTTAGGCATGTTAACGCTTTTGGCATTTTGTATTGCGTTCCTAAGTTTTGAATTCCCGTTAGGATCGGAACCGCCGGACTTAACTGCAATTTCTATTTCCTTTCTTACCCGGTTAAACGCTTTGGACATTCGTGCGTAACGAGCAAACATTACGTGTTTCCTGGTTTCAAAAATTCTACCCATAATTCTTTCTCACGGTTTAAAAGTTTGTAACTAATTTTTCGACGGGTAAATTTAATAATTGGCAGGTAAATTTTTACGTATAATTCTTCCGCTTTTAGCAGAAAAATTTTCCATGAAGCGAAATCATTTAATAAGAAAACCGGCTTTTTACCGGCTTAATTGGAAATTATCAATCGGTTCGGATTTTATAACCGTATAAAGCAGTTCGGAATCATCTGCTTGCCGGTCAATATTTTTTGCAAATGAAAGATTAAACCTTTCGATATCGTAAGCAACTCTTTGTTCTTCGCCCCAGTCGCTCCAGTAAATATCCGGAATTTCCAGCACCGCAAGATTTGGTCCGATCTTTTCCAAAAAATCTTTGGAAAAATTTATTTCGGGAATGAATTTGAAATATTTGTCAATAGCTATTTCCTCGTTTACCGTTCCGATGTTTTCATATATCGGTTCGAAGGATTGCATTAAATGAGGAAGGCGGAAATGCATTTGTTGAAGAATGGTTCCGCTTTTAGCAACAACAATAAATGTATTGATTAAACTTCCATTCTTAAAAAGAGAAGCCGCTGTTGTTAAATCCGGCTTCTCCCAAAATTTATCTACCTTATGAAATTTATGTTCTGTGCCGTAACTTATTTCTTCCCCCTGCTGAATCCATCCCAAACCGGATTCAATCCGGTCCGGGCGAACGCCAATCATTACAATTAATTCCGGGTTCTTTTCGACGAAGATGCTCGCTTCCTTGACATAGTTAATGAATTTGTTCTCTTCCAAGATAAAATGATCGGAAGGAAAAATTGTCACTGTCGAACCCGGGTCGGATCTATAAATTTTCGAGACCGGAAGAAGAATCCCAGCGCTTGTTTCGCGAGGACAAGGTTGGACAATGATTGTTTCTTCC
>JAKAHQ010000489.1 GCA_021814855.1 Bacteroidota bacterium
CAATATCGGCGGCAAATCTTACCCATGCAACATTCGATCCGTTCATAAAGATATCTCGGTTGTTGTAGTGGATACGATTCTGAGCATTTGCCTCGGTTACAAAAAGTACCGCAGCTAAAAACAAAACGGTATAAATATTTTTTTTCATGACGTTGCTGTTTTTATTTATGTAAAAATTATTTTAGTCGTACTTATATTGCGATCAATATCTTTGTGAAAATCTATCCATCGTTTGTATAAAAATTAAAAATTTATTCTATCAATAAAAATTCTTATCGCCATAATTACTTGATTAGCAACATTTTCATTACCCGGGTAAAGTCGCCGGAAATTAATCGATAAAAATATACGCCGCTTGGCAAATAGTAACTTTGAGAATTAAAGTCGACGTTAAACTTTCCGGCAGGTTGAAACTCATTCACAAGTTGTGCAACTTCTCTTCCTAAAACATCATAAACCTTCAGCGAAACTTGACCGGCTTTAGGTAACTGGTAACTGATAACCGTCGAAGGATTAAACGGATTAGGATAATTCTGTTCCAGCGAGTAAACCAGAGGAAGTTCATTTTTATCTTGAACAACTCCGGTAGTAACCGGGTCTCCAAAAACTTGAAACTCCGCGACTGAAAGTTCAACAGTTCCGTTGGGCGGAGTCATAGTCATTTTTAAATATCTGCAAGGGGTATTTAACCCTGTGTAGGTGTTAGTCCCGCCTTGCCCCGTGAGAATATTTTTTATAGTCTTCCAGGTAATTCCGTCTGTAGAACCAAGAATTTGAAATGATGAAGCGTATGCATCGCCCCAGACAACAATTATTTGTGAGACTTGATATTGCTTTTGTAAATCAACTTGGATCCACTGAGAACTTCCGCCGCCGATACAAGTCCATTTAGTATAATTATTATCATCGTTGAGATTATCCACCTTATTATTCAGAAGAGTTGAATCGAGAGAAGAGACCGTGAAATCTCCACTCATCGCCCGGTTGGCCTGATTGAACGGAACAAACGATACATACGAAGTAAGTGAATCAGAAATGTCGCCGCCGGTTGAAATTGTGTAACCGGTATGATTGTTATCCGGTACAACGTACATCGTTCCCGATTGCTCGGCCGCAACGCCGTTTATTTTAACACTTGAACCATTTGCCGTCCGCCAAATTACTCTTGCCGTATCTCCAAGAGGTAACTCTTTTGGTTTCACTTTATAATAAATAATGGTTCCGGGCGGGATATAATTTAATGTCACAGTCTTAGTCTCAGATGTGTCTCCTGTTGTTATAAGGGTTAAAGATGTACCTGCTGTAAAATTATAAGTTCTTGATCCATTTGTAGAGACTGTCTCACCATTAAGAGTTACGCCGGAACCGGTTTCAGTATCCCAGGTAACCGTACAACTTTCACCTTTTTGAAATGAAGCCGGCGACACAACAAATTTATATATTACCCCGCTCATGGTATTGAATACGATATCGTTATGATAATTCTCGTACATATATTGAAGAGAAGCATCGGTACGCGTGTGCGCAAATGTGTTGTTATCGCTTTCTTGAGTATCACCGTTCCAAGACCATGACATTGCCCCCGCGTAACCTGTTTTATACAATGTTTCATATTTCTGAGAGTATGGAACTGTAAAAGCATCGTCCATATAAAACTCTCCTACGTAAAGCGGCTTATCAAGATTCCAGAAAGAATACGGATGGGTAAACGGACACACAACAGCGCCGCCGGCAAAATTATAATAATGAACTGTATAAAAATCGAGAGTGCCAAGTGGATCGCCCCCGGCTGCAATTAATCGTGCATCCGTATAATAATTTTTATTAGCTGCCGCTACATGATAAAACTGTTTCATTATTTGTTCTGGAGTAAGAGTTACGCCGTATTTATTTTGAACAAGACGAACCATTTTTTCCTTATCGGCTGCGCTTAGAGAATTCAGATACTGGTCGGCAGAAATTTTGGAAAGCGCTGTAACATCGGAATTGGTAGAGATGTTGTTCGTACCGTTAGTTACTTTCGCAGTCGGATCGGTTCTATGAATTGCTGCTGCGGCTAAGTTTACAAAACGCTGAACGTTAGCCATCGGTATATCTGCAGTTGTTACGGAAGACCACCCGAATTCTTTCGTCATACCTTCCGGTTCGTTAAAAATCTCCCAGGCAATTATTGCCGGGTTGCCTTTAACAGAATCAACAATCGGTATAAGCGCATTTCGAATATAAGCCATGGTTGCCGTTGTGTCGTTCAGCATCAATTTATTGTTTGCAATAATTGTTGGATTGATTGTGTTTCTAACCATATTAAACGACCAAATTGAAAGGACAAGACCCACATCATGTTTTTGTGCAAGACTTAAAATTTCTTTCAAGTCTGCAATTAAATTAACTCCGGGGCCTGTAACCATGCCGTTGCTTCCGTATTCCGGAGTATTAGTTCCATCGGTATGAATCCACAAACGCATTGAGTTGCCGCCGACTGCGTGAATATCGTTAAATATTTTATCGAACTTGCTGAAATCAAC
>JAKAHQ010000016.1 GCA_021814855.1 Bacteroidota bacterium
GCGGAATTATTTAACCGCTCGATATTTTTATCAGGCCGGAAAAGTGCTACACGGCCGTCAACCATATTATAAGCTTTTAGTCCTTCGAACAATGCTTGTCCGTAATGAAAAACCATTGCCGCAGGATGAATGCTTAGGTTTTCCAAATCTTTTATTTTCGGCTCCTGCCAGCCGCCTTTCGAAGCTATATAATCCATCTCGAAAACATGATCTGAAAAATATCTTCCGAAAGGAAGTTCATCCGGTATAACTACTTTTTTCTTTTTCTCCAGGGTTTCGGTATTCATAATGTTCACCATCCGTTCTTGATAATTTTATTCACTTATCAATTTTTTTGATTTTTTATTGCCAAGGCATTTGGCAAGATCAGTAAATTAACTATGAATATTTACGGCAGTCTTCTGTAAAATTTATTCAAAAGTAACTTTTTCCTGGATAAAAATCGAATCTGCGCCGAATTTTTTAAAAGGCGGCAATAATTGAATTATGGCTGTGTAAAAAAATTATTATCTTGGAAATAAGATGTTTCATAATCAGTGAAATAGAAAAATGATTTTTAAAAAATTGGCCTTGGCGTTTACTTTCTCTCCAAACCAAAAGGCGCTGCTGTACGAAAGCAAGTACCTTATGGATTTATTCGGCTCGGAGTTAGTATTGATTCATGCAGGCGATAAAACTCCGGAAGCGGAAAAAAAAATAAACGATTTGATCGAAGAAGCGGCAATAGATAAAACTAAATTGGAAATTGTTTGGAAAAACGGGGACCCTATAAAAATAATACTCGGTACCTGCGATGAAAAGAATGTCGATCTTTTAATTGCAGGCGCTTTGGAAAAAGAAAATTTTTTGAAATATTATATCGGTTCTATCGCACGTAAGATTATGAGAGAAGCCCGATGTTCCGTGCTAGTATTATCTCATCCTTCGGTAAATCGGAAATCGTTTGAAAAATTCTGCGTCAGCATTGATTTTAGCTATCAAAGTGAAATTGCTGCTGCAAAAGCTTTTGAATTTGCCAAGCTCGAAAACGCTAAGGAATTGATTTTTATACGAGAGCTGCAGCTGCCGGCATTGGCCAGCACGGTTTACGACAGCGGCTCTACCGAAGAAGCCGAGTCGAAAGTAAATTCGTGGCAAAAAGAAGAAGAAGAAAAAATTGATTTGTTTATAAAGGAATTAAACCTTTATGGCATGCCTATAAAAAAAGTTTGTCTTTATGGAAAACAAGGATGGGAATCCAGCAATTATGTGAGAAAGATAAAAGGAGATATTTTTATAATTCCTGCCCAACCCCAAAAGTCAAAAATATTCGATAGAATATTTCAACACGACCAGGAATTTATATTTGAGAATCTTCCTAGTTCCATTATGCTGATTCGACCGTGAGAAATTTTACCGGGTATTTATGAATTTATCGTCGCAAGATATAACAATTTTTTTCTTGAGCATTAGTTTAATGCTGTTGTTTGCGCGAGCATTTGGCGAAGGTGTGCGTATGCTTAAACAACCGCTTGTTGTGGGAGAAATTATAGCCGGAATAGTTTTAGGCCCTACAATATTCGGGCTTCTCTTTCCTTCAACTTTCCATTTAATTTTTATTTCTTCAGTTGCCGTAAATGCCGCCTTGCAAGGAATTACAATACTTGCCGTAACAATGCTGCTGCTTACTTCCGGCCTCGAAGTAAATCTTGCATTTATCATTCGACAAAGCAAAACCGCCATATTAATAAGCTTAATGGGAATTGTATTTCCTTTTTCAATTGGATTTCTTACCGCATATTTTTTCCCGGAAACCATGGGAATCAAAGAAACGGATATGCGATTAATTTTTTCTCTCTTTGTCGGAACCGCATTATCTATTACAGCTTTGCCCGTCGTAGCAAGAACTCTAATGGATTTAAATATATTTAAAACAAAAATCGGGTCGCTGATAATTGCGTCGGCAATGTTTAACGATTTGGCCGGGTGGTTGATTTTTTCCGTTATACTTGCGTTGATGGGCGAAGAATCTCATAGATTTGGTTTTACTACCGTCATTTTTTTCATCGTCTTGTTTGCGGCCGCCGTTCTTTTGGTTGGAAGAAAAATATTTGATTATGTATTGGGCTTCCTGGAAAGAAAAGGAAATCATCCCGGTTTAATATTGAATGTAATTTTAATACTCGGATTTTTAGGAGCGGCTTTTACAGAATCGATCGGCATTCATGCAATATTCGGCGCTTTTATTGTTGGCCTTGCCATCGGAGATTCGGCTCATCTTAAAGAACATACACGTGAAATTATTCAACAATTTGTTACAAATATTTTTGCGCCGTTGTTTTTTGTATCCATAGGATTAAAAGTAAACTTTATAGATAATTTCGATTGGCAGATTGTTCTAACATTTCTTGTGCTGGCTTTTGTAGGAAAAGTTGTTGGATGCGGCCTTGGCGCTTACTGGGGCGGAATGAGCAAGGAAGATTCGATAGCTGTTGGATTCGGAATGAATTCGCGAGGCGCGATGGAAATTGTTCTTGGAATTCTTGCTTTTCAAGCCGGCTTGATTCACGAAAAAGTATTTGTTGCGCTGGTTGTAATGGCACTGGTTACTTCCATGAGCAGCGCGCCCGTGATGAATTACTATCTAAAGAAGAGTAAAAAGAAATTAACGTTCGACGAGTTGTTGAAACCCGAAAGTTTGTTCTTTTCATCCGCAACCGATAAACAATCGGTAATAAAGGAACTGTGCAACAATATCGGCGCGATAAACAAATTGAATTCCAACGAGCTGTTTTCAAAAGTGATTGAACGCGAGCAGCAAATTTCAACCGGATTAGCAAACCATCTTGCTATTCCTCATGCCCGCATCGATGCTTCTTATCCTTTGGTTGCGGTAGCAATTAATAAGCAGGGCATCGAGTTCGATTCTATTGACGGACTGCCTGCAAAAATAATAGTGCTTTTAATAACACCCAATTCGGAGCCGGAACTTCAATTGAAAATTCTTGCCGAAATTTCCCGAAAATTCCGAAAAGCAAATTCTACTGAAGAAATATTAAACATGAATTCCAAGGAAGAAATAATTTCAAAATTGAAACAACTTTCTTAGTTTTATTCCGCAAAAAATTTTGATTATATGTTCAATAGCATTCTCCAAAAAATAGGCAAACGGACTCTCAACTTTCTTCAGGAATTCGGTCAGGTTGTAAGACTGCTGAAAGATATTTTTATTTCCATACCGCAGCTTTTTAAGAACTCGCGGAATTTTATTTATCAGATGGAACATATCGGTGTAAACTCGATGCCGTTAGTTCTAATAATTGCGACCTTCACCGGTGCTGTATCATCATGGCAAGCCGCTTATCAATTAAAAGGAGTTGCCCCGTTATCGTTTCTTGGTGTTACAACTACAAGGGCTATCATTACGGAACTTGGTCCTGTCTTAACTGCAATTGTAATTGCGGGAAGGGTAGGCGCTTCTATTGCAGCCGAGCTCGGTTCGATGAAGGTAACCGAACAAATAGATGCGCTCGAAACCATGGGCATTAATCCGGTTGCGTTTCTTGCAACACCGCGATTTTTTGCAGCAATAATAATGATGCCTATCCTAATAATTTTTGCGGATACAATCGCTGTCTTTGGGGCGTATATCATCTCCAATTATTTTCTCGGTGTTCCCTTCGCTACTTTTTTCGATTCGGCAAAGAGATTTTTCTACATGGGTGATTTTGGTTTCGGTCTGATCAAAGGAATGATCTTTGGAGGTGTTACGGCGCTATTGGGCTGCCATATTGGTTTTAAAACGGAAGGCGGCGCCGAAGGAGTCGGTTTATCTACAATCAGGTCGTTCGTTATTAGTTCTGCACTCATTTTAATTTTCGACTATTTCCTCTGGACTCTAATTTTCTAATCATAATTTTTCTGGCTTATTTCATTTAAAAATTTTATAATTAAATTGAAATTACCAAATTCTTATGGATTAGAATTTGAAACCGCGGGCTAAAAGGTTTTTCGATCTTGTTCTGGCGATTTTGGCGATACTTATTTCCCTGCCTATTCAAATATTTATAGCAATTGCTCTGTGGATTGAATTAGGTGAAAATCCGCTTTTTGTTCAAGAAAGAGCCGTCTCGTATGGAAACAAACATTTTTACTTAATAAAATTTCGAACGATAAGGAAGGAGCATTCAAGTTTAATAGCATCAAACGGGAATCCCGATAAATTCTTAATCCGGAATTTCAATTTCAAAATTTCTCCATTTGCCGCATGGATACGTAAAACCGGTTTCGACGAGATTCTGCAAATTTATAATGTGCTGCTTGGTCAAATGAGCTTTGTCGGCCCGCGCCCTTTAATGGTGAACGAACTAATGACCATTAAAAATAAATATCCAGAACAACATTGTATACGGAAAAATTTTAATTCACTGCCCGGCATTACGGGCATATGGCAGTTAGTCGGCAACAGGGAATTAGGCGTTGGAAACCTAAATGATTTGGATCTTTTTTATGAAGAGAATAAATCATTCCGTATTGATATAAAGATTATTTCTTTCACGGTCTTTTATTTATTGATGAACGGCAAAATTAACTCTTGCAAGTCTAAAATACATTTTGTGAACGGGCTTAATCGAATTTCCAGAAAGGCCGGTAATAGCTGTTATTTGCTGATAAGCAAGATAGGAACAGGAACGTTTTCATTATATATCCTGGGCAACCGGCGGTGTTTCAGCGCCGGTTCTTTAAAGAAGAAATCCATACAAAAAAATTATTTGAAAATTCTAGGTTAAGTAAAATGGGGAAATAGATTCTTCAATAATTAAACACGGGTAAATTTATGAGACAGGAGTTCGAAAAAAATTATCACGGCGAATTACCAATTGTGAATAATACTCCGGAAGAATTAAGTAAAGTCTCTTTGCCTGATAATTGGTGGTCAAGCCAAAATTCTTATGAAATCTTCTCGGAAAAAAATGTGAAGATTGTTGATCTAAACAGGGTTAAAAATTCAAACCGCTCCGAAATTGATTATCCCGGCTGGGAAGTTGAAGATGGCGACTTCATCGGAGAGTTTGGCAGCGAAAAAAGAATTTTGACAAAGAGGCAGCGAGAAACGGTTGAGAAACTCGAGTTATTCGGATTTGTACTTTTAGCTGCCGGTGTAATTATTCTTATATCGTACGGAATTGCCGAAACTATCCGGTGGTAACATATTCGGCGTTCACTCGTTCTCTCACTATATTCTGAAGCTGATGCCTGGATAGGAAAAAGAATATTGAAGAATTATGCAAGCCGACTTCTTAGATAATTGTTTTTAACTTAACCCAATATTTTTTTAATTGCGAGATAATGAATGGCGGACAACTTTAAATTGACGATTTTATTAGCACAGCAAAACTACCTCGTCATTCAAGAGCAGGGTTCAATTAACAATAGATAAATTATTCAGAAAAAATCGAGGTAATGATGTCGGAGTTCGTAAAAAATTTAATGTCGCAGCTAAAGGCCAAAAATCCTTGCGAACCGGAATTTCACCAGGCCGTTTATGAAGTCGCTTCTTCGTTAATGCCGGTTTTGGAAAAATATCCCGCGTATCGAAAGGAAAAGATTCTGGAAAGAATCATTGAACCGGAAAGGGTTATTATGTTTAGAGTTCCCTGGGTGGACGATCGAGGAGACGTTCAAATTAACAGGGGATATAGAATTGAGATGAATAGCGCCATTGGTCCTTACAAAGGCGGGCTACGGTTTCACCCTTCCGTTAATCTTGGGATTCTAAAATTCCTTGCCTTCGAACAGATTTTCAAAAACAGTTTAACTTCACTGCCGATGGGAGGAGGTAAAGGCGGTTCCGATTTTGACCCGAAAGCAAAAAGCGACGGCGAGGTAATGAGATTCTGCCAAAGTTTTATGAACGAGCTCTTCCGTCATATCGGATCGTGCACGGATGTTCCCGCCGGAGATATTGGAGTAGGGGGAAGAGAGATCGGCTTTCTCTTTGGGCAGTATAAGAAGCTAAAAAATGAATTTACCGGTGTACTAACGGGAAAGGGATTGAATTGGGGCGGTTCACTTATTCGGCCTGAAGCAACCGGCTACGGCGCGGTTTACTTTGCTGCGGAAATGCTTTCAACGAGGGGACAAACGCTTGAAGGGAAAAAATGTCTTGTATCCGGCAGCGGTAATGTGGCTCAATACACAATTGAAAAAATTCTGCAACTCGGTGGTAAAGTTTTAACAATCTCGGATTCCAACGGCTATGTTTTTGATGAAGCCGGCATCGATGCGGAAAAATTAAATTTTGTAATCGAGCTTAAAAATATTCGCCGCGGAAGAATTAAAGAATATTCCGAAAAGTATAAAAGCGCTGTTTATGTTCAGAATGACTCCGGCTCAGACTTGAGTCCGATCTGGAATCACAAAGCCGATTGTGCCTTTCCCTGCGCAACACAAAATGAAATAAACGGAACGGATGCGGCGAGTTTGCTTGAGAACGGGGTTTACCTTGTTAGCGAAGGAGCCAACATGCCGTCATCTATCGAGGCAATCGAGCAATTTGTGAATGCGAAAATACTGTATGGTCCCGGCAAAGCTGCCAACGCCGGCGGCGTAGCGGTTTCCGGTTTGGAAATGGCGCAGAATAGTATAAGATATTCTTGGACACGTGATGAAGTCGATAATCGTCTTCGATTGATAATGAAGAACATTCATAAAACTTGCGTTGATACGGCCGAAAAATTCGGCACGCCGGGCAATTATGTCAATGGCGCAAACATCGGCGGATTCATTAAAGTAGCCGACGCCATGATTGACCAGGGAATTGTGTGATTGTTCAACCATACGATTAAACAAATGAAATAAATCGCATTCATTAAATAAAAAATATCGCGGGCAATTATTGCCGTTCAATCTTAATGGATAATAATTCTTGAAAAGAGTTATTTTTGAAAGGAAGATCATTCTCTTTAAGGAATTTATATGTCGAACTTTGTAGTTAAACCTGCCGTACGAACAGATCACATTACGTATGCCGTGAGGGATATTGTTGTGCTTGCTAACGAAGTTGCCAAGAAAGGCAAAGAAATGGTGTATCTAAATATAGGCGATCCCAACGTTTTTGATTTTGAACCTCCCAAGCATCTTGTTGAATCGACCTATGAGGCAATGAAAAAAAATTTTAACGGCTACTCCCCGTCGTCCGGAATTAAGGAAGCAATCAAAGCAATTGAAAAAGAAGCTGATCGGAAAGGGATTAAAAACGTTCAGGATATTTTTGTAACCACGGGCGCGAGCGAGGCAATAGATATTTGCCTGACCGCGCTTGTGAACGACGGAGAAAATGTATTAACCCCCACTCCCGGCTATCCGCTTTATACTGCTATTCAAAGCAAGCTTCAAACGATGGAGAACCCTTATTACCTTGATGAAAACAACGGCTGGCAGCCGGACGTTGAGGATATTAAGAGTAAAATCAATTCCAAAACCCGCGCAATTATTTTAATCAACCCGAATAATCCAACCGGCTCAAATTGTTCAATAGAAACTTTAAAGCAGATTATTGAAATCGCAGCTGAACATAATCTTGTGATCTTTGCCGATGAGATTTATGATAAACTTTTGATGGATGGAAAAAAGCATACTTCAATTGCGTCGCTGAATTCGGAAGTGCCGATGATAACTTTTAGCGGACTTTCTAAAAATTATATGGTTCCTGGGTTCCGCATCGGCTGGGGAATTGTCAGCGGGAATAAAATTGTTTTGAAGGAATACATCGAAGCGATAAATAAATTGTTGCGAGCAAGGTTGTGTGCTAATCATCCCTCGCAATATGGAATTGCGCCGTCGCTGCTTGGAGATCAATCGCATATTGAAGTCGCGGTAAAAAAATTAACGAGCAGGAGAGATCTTACAGTTGATATGATGAACTCCATTGATGGAATTTCCTGCGTCGCGCCGGAAGGAGCGTTCTATGCTTTCCCAAGATTGCATAACGTTTCAAACGATGCTCATTTCGTTTCCGAATTGCTTAAAGAGACCGGAGTTGTTGTTGTACCCGGCAGCGGATTCGGTCAAGTTCCGGGAACAAGTCATTTTAGAATAGTATTTCTTCCTCCGGAAAATATTTTAGAGAAGGCTTACAAAGCAATCGGCGAATTTCATGCAAAGTATGTAGAAAAATTTGTCTAAATAAATTTTTCCGATGCGGGGTTAGTTAAAGTTTAGTAAAGAATTTTTAAAGGAAATTACAATGCAACTAAATGCCATAATAGAAAAAGATGAAAACGGCTATTTTGCTTCTATCCATGGATTAAAAGGATGTTATAGCCAAGGTGATTCATTTGAGGAAGCTTTGAAGAACATTAGGGAAGCCGCAGAACTTTATTTGGAAAGCCTTAGTGAAGAAGAGAAAAAAGCATTTGAAACTAAATCATTCATTTTTACCCCATTGAATATTCAAACAAACAAAGCAGTGTAATTTGAATGAATGCAAAGGAAGTGGAAAGTTTATTGTTAAAGGCGGGCTTTATTCTTAATCGACAAAAAGGGAGTCATAGAATCTATAAACGAAATAATCAGCAAATTGTAATTCCTTTTCATATTGGTAGAGAATTACATCCAAAGATTGTTAAAGAACTGAAAAATTTGTTGAGCAGTGATTAATTATATACTACCAAGGTAAAGTTGAAATGCCTGACAAAAAAGATACTATCGCGTTCTCGCTCAAACTTGTGCTTTGGTCCGCAAGAACATTAAGCATGCTTCTTTTTTTATTCTGGGGAGCTTTCTTTATAGAGCATCTTCAGTTCTTTTGGAGCGAACAGCAGCAACCCCCGTTTTGGGTTTACCTTGTAACCGGCTTTCATTTGTTGCTTCTAATCTCTTATGTTATTTCATTTTGGAAATATTTGCTCGGCAGCATCCTGATGGTAATTTCGGGATTGGTGTTTTTTATAATGACCTCTGGTAAAATGTTTTTGCCTTTTTACCTGATTTCAATTGTGCCTGCCGGGTTCTATTTGTACTATTGGAAAAATATTAAACAGACTACAAATGTAACTGAATAGAGGAGCGTTTTTATGAACCACAAAGAAGCTGCCGTTGAGTGTTTTAAAAATAATTTTAATTGTTCTCAAGCCGTGTTTAGCACGCATGCCGTCGACCTCGGTCTTGATAAAGACAGTGCATTGAAAATAGGATGTGGTTTCGGCGCCGGCATGGCTCGAATGGGAGAAACTTGCGGAGCCGTAACAGGAGCGTTTATGGCAATCGGTTTAAAATACGGAAAAACTATTCCCTCCGATGATGAGTCGCGCGACAAGACATATGCGAAGATGCATGAGTTTGCGAATCAATTCAAAGCCAAGAATAAATCAATCTTCTGCCGCGAATTAATCGGCTGCGATTTAAGCACTCCTGAAGGAAGACAGTTTGCCGACGATAACAACTTGTTCGCGAATGTTTGCAAAAATTTAGTTGCTGATGCGGCGGAAATACTGGACAAGGTCTTGTAGCATTCCCTCCGATCGATTTTTAGAAAAATCTTATCAAAAAAATCTGGACTGTTGAATTAAAGCTATAATAACAAATTCGATATGGAATTAAGATTTCCGATATGTTACAATTAATTTTCTGCCGGATCATTCTTGATTATTTATTTACCGCAACGAATTATTATAATTAAAAATCTCTTGAAAGATTAAATAAAAGTATATACTTTTAGTATAGACGAAGAGAGGAATTAAATGGAAACAGCAAAATTATTTGCAAACGGAAAAAGCCAGGCGGTTCGTTTGCCAAAAGCATATCGCATGAAAGGTAAAGAAGTCGGTATAACGAAAATTGGAAATGCCGTTATCCTTTACCCCATAAAAACTAAATGGGATGCTCTAATAGAGAGTTTGGAAAAATTCAGCGATGATTTTATGGTAGAGCGTAAACAGCCAGCTCTCGAAAATAGAGAAGAAATGTTTTTATGAGATACCTTCTTGATACAAATATTTGCATCTATATTATTAAAAGAAAACCGGAAGAGGTTATAAAACGATTTCTGAAATTGAAACCCGACTCGATCGGCATTTCGAGCATTTCCGTTTCGGAGCTTTATTATGGTGTAGCTAAAAGTTCTAAACCCAATGAAAATACAATAGCGCTTGAACAGTTTATCCTTCCTTTAACGGTTCTTAACTATAATAAAGAAGATTCAATTGCTTACGGCAGGCTTGGGGCAAAATTGGAAAGTAAAGGAAAATTAATCGGTGCAATGGATATGCTGATTGCTGCTCAAGCATTAGCTAGGGAGCTAGTTTTAGTTACAAATAACGAAAGAGAATTTAAAAAGATAGAGGGATTATCCGTAGAAAACTGGGTCTGATTGCATAGTTGTTCTTCTCTATATTTGCCACACATTTTTGTAATTTCTAAAAGAATTTTCTATTTGAAGAATATAAACATTACACAGCTTCCCAACGGGATTCACGTTATTTCCGAAAAAATTAGTTATGTCCGATCCTTTTCACTTGGATTTTGGTTCAATGTAGGTTCGCGCGACGAGACGCCTGAGAACAGCGGGATAAGTCATTTCCTGGAACACATGTTTTTTAAGGGTACTAAGAAACGCTCGGCAAGAAAAATTGCGGAAGATATTGAATCGCTCGGCGGATACCTAAATGCGTTCACTTCTAAAGAACACACATGTTTTTACGGAAGAGGATTGAGCAGTCACCTCGAAAAAACTTTTGAGGTGCTTGCCGATATGGTGCAGAATTCCGTTTTCAACGCAAAAGAAATTGAGAAAGAATCCGCAGTAGTAATAGATGAACTATACGACATCGAAGACTCACCCGACGAATTAATCTTTGATAAATTTGAGAGTAATGTATTTAACGGCAACTCCCTCGGCATGCCAATTATCGGGACTGAAAAAAATCTCCGCTCGTTTACCCGGAAAGATTTATTCGACTACGTGAACGCAAATTATACAATGGACCGTTTTTATATAGTTGCGTCCGGAAATATCGAACATAAAGATTTAATTAAGTACGCTAAGAAATACATTACCAAAAATTTCAAAGCTTCTAACGATGAATTGCGCGGTTTAATTCTGCACCCGTATAATGACATTCATGTTGAAAAAGATATTCAACAGGTGCATTATATTCTTGGCAAACCAACGTACGGACACAAAGAGAAAAAGCGCAACATCATCAGCGTTATCTCTCATATTCTTGGCGAGGGAAGCAGCTCGCGGCTGTTTCAAAAAGTCCGGGAAGAAAACGGTATCGCCTACCAGATTAATACTTTTGTTAATTCATTTTACGATATCTCGACATTCGGCGTTTATCTTTCTACAAATGAAAAATCGGTTTACAAGGCAGAGGATTTAATAT
>JAKAHQ010000490.1 GCA_021814855.1 Bacteroidota bacterium
AGAGAATTGCTTTGTTACTTTCCCCGCATTAATGGTAATCGGCAACAGACTATTCACATCTTAGAACTTGAGTTAGATCATCGTCTTCAACAATTAACAGTTTTGGTTTTTGCTCCACCTTCGTCCCCTCGTCATTACACAGCAAAAATATTTACTCTTATTATTTTAGAAAAGTTATCGTGAACTTACTCCCTTTTCCTTTTTCAGATTCTACACTGATGTTTGCCTTGTTTATGTCGCTATATTTTTTAGCTAATGCTAAACCCAAACCGTTGCCCTCAAATCTTCTTGAATAACCGCTCTCTTCTTGTGTAAAAGGCTCAAAAAGTTTCTTCATAAACTCTTTCGAGATACCTATACCTGTATCTTCAACTGTTACTGTTACGTTGCTTGCCGGATCTTTATCAACGCTTATCTCAACATTGCCGTGCTGTGTATACTTAATTGCGTTGTCAACAAGGTTACCGAAAATTTGAGTCACGCTGTATTTATCGCAAATAACGAGAGGTTTGGAAACATTATTTGACAATAAAAATTCCAATCCTTTCTCAGCAGCAGAACTGCTGAATTCAACTTTGAGGTGCTTAAGTACTTCTTCGAAAATATCTATTTCGGTAAAAGCCGGTTCATACATTCCGACGTGCATGACGGATGTATCGAGGATGAGATTAACTGTTCGAATTAGCCGCTTTCCCGCCGAATCAATTCCTTCAAAGTATTCGAGAATATCCGGTGCAACTTTGTCGTAAACTTCTTCCTTGATTAAATTTGAAAGGCCGATCACAGCATTCATCGGAGAGCGGATTTCGTGGGACATCTGCTGCAGAAACTCGGTTTTCAATCTGTCGGATTTTTCAGCACGCTCTTTTGCTTCTATCAATTCATTCTCAGCACGCTTGCGCTCTGTGATATCAATTGCCGTACCTGCCAAAAAGCGTTTTCCCGAAGGTGTAAGCAGCGGAAATTTAAAAACTAACCAATGGCGAAGCGTGCCATCCGGTAGTGGAACATCTTCAAAAGTTTCAATTGTTTTATCCGAAGACATAATCTTCAAGTCATTTTCACGAAGCTGTCTCGCAACCTCTTCCGGCCACAGATCAAAGTCAGTTTTCTTGCTAATCACATCTCGTGTTATATTGAAAATCTTCTCAAATGCATTGTTAATGTAACTGAATGTCCAGGTCGTGGGATCTTTTAACCATGCAACGGCTGGACTATTATTCATAAATGCGGTGAACCGTTCTTCACTTTCTTGCAATTCCTTTAACGTAAGATTTAGCATTTCTTCAGCTTTGAGATTTCCAAGAGCAAAAGAAATATCCATAGCCATTTCGTCAAGTAATTTCAGTTCTTTTTCGTTAAAGAAATTAGTTTCCCCGGCATATACAGAGAATGCTCCTACCGCCTTATTATCTTCAACCAGCGGGAATGATGCCGATGAACGGTAACCTCTTTTAAGAGCTTCTTCTCTCCACGGCAGCATTACTGGTTCGCTCGCAATGTCTGTTGAGAAAACTGGTCTATTTTCTCTTATAGCTGTTACGGTTGGACCTCTTCTTTGGGCAGTCTTTTCGGTTGAAAGTGTGATTGATGAAAAATATCCTTCTTCTTTTCCGTACCAAACAAACGGTACAACTTTTTGAGTTTTGTAATCAACAAACGCAACAGAAGCCATCAACAATTTCCCGTCTTCAACTGCAATGCGGCATATAGTTTCGAGCAGACGTTTACGGTTTTTCTCGCGGACAATAAGCTGGTTGGTTTCGCTGAGAACTTTGTAAACACGGTTTAGTCTTGCAATTGCTTGCTCAAACATTTTGCGATCCGTTATATCTTGAACCGTTCCGACTGAACGAATTGGTTTTTCCTTCTTATCATAAAATGTCTGGCATTCCTCGTGAACAAATTTTATTCTGCCATCGGGAAACAACAAACGGTGATCTATTGAATAAGGAGTTTTATTTTTTACCGAGTTTGTATAAGCGACGTTAACGGCTTCACGGTCATCGGGATGAATTGCGTTCAGAAAAGCATCATAAGATGCACCAAATTTTTCACGGTCAATTTCGAAGATGCGGTAAATTTCATCCGACCAATGAAGAACATTTTTTTCTAAATCCAATTCCCAATTTCCGAGGCGAGCTAACCGTTGAGCTTCATTCGAAAGTCGCTCGGCTTTTTTTAACTTTACTTCGGTAAGCTTTCGTTCTGTAATATCGAACGAGATCACAAATATGCCTTCCGTAACAGGTTGAACGCTTACCAGATACCAGTTTCCGGTTTCGTTAGCAAAGGAAAACTGAGATTCAAATTGCTGAGGAATTCTTTCTTCCATGCAGCGTTTGTAGCAGGTAAAAACTTCGGATTTCTCTATGCCCGGATAACACTCGAGCATACTTTTGCCAATCATATCCTCAGGTTTCTGGAGACGGTGCTGTGCGGCGGATTCGTTAACGTAAAGATATTTCCAATCGTAACCGATCAGAACGCATCCTTCTATAATTTTATCGAGGACCCCTCCATT
>JAKAHQ010000017.1 GCA_021814855.1 Bacteroidota bacterium
ATCCTCGGCCGCTTTTGCGGAATCTAAAACATTAATGTGATTTTTATCCTTGCCAAGACGGATTTTCACTGAAACAGGTATTCCATTAGCACCGTCTACAAGTTTGCCAATTAACTTACCAAGAATAGAAGGATCGTCGAGTAACGCAGCGCCCATATTGTTGGAACAAACTTTATCAACCGGGCAGCCGCTGTTAAGATCAATCAAATCCGGCTTCTGCTTGGAAATTTCTTTTGCCGCTTCGTTAAGAATATTCGGATTATTACCAAGGACTTGAACGCCGATCGGTTTTTCATTACGGTGAAATGAATAATGACGGAGTGTTTCAAAATTATTTCGAATGACCCCTTCGGCGCTTACCATTTGTGTAAAAGTAAGACCCGCTCCAAGTTCTTTACATATTTTTCGGAAAGAAGAGTCAGTAACCTCCGCCATCGGGGCTAAAAAAAGTTTTTTACCTATGTCAAGGTCACCGACTTTCATTTATAACGAACCATCTCTTTCCAAAAAACAATTATGAATATTGATGCATTTCTTATTGCTAAATAAATCCTTCATCTCAAACCGCAGCGTATTCATTTTACACTCAGAATTTATTCTTGGTTACTCGCCGTTTTCCGGTTTTTCTTCTTCGGTACCGGGAACATCTTTTAACAATACCTTTCTCGAAAGAGAAAATTTTCCGCCTTCAATTCCGATGAGTTTTACTTTTACAGTGTCGCCTTCTTTTAACACGTCGCTCACTTTGTTAACCCGTTTGTTATCAATCTGCGAGATGTGAAGAAGACCTTGAGTGCCGGGCAGGAATTCAACGAACGCGCCGAATTCTTTTATGCCGGCAACTTTACCGGAATATGTCTTACCGATTTCCGGTTCGGCAGTCAACCATCTAATATATTCTTTTGCTTCTTTTGCCAAGGCAGCGTCTTGACCCGAAATGCTGACGGTCCCGTCTTCTTCAATATTGATTTCAACATTGAAATCTTTCTGCATTTTCTGGATAACTTTTCCACCTGGGCCGATAACCGCGCCGATTTTATCTGTAGGAATTTTAGTAGTGTAAATTCTTGGCGCGTACATGGAAATATTCGGTCTCGCTTCGGAGATGGCCTCGTTCATTATTTTAAGAATGTGAAGTCTTCCCTCTTTAGCCTGGTTCAATGCTTTCTCCATAATTTCGTAAGAGATGCCTTGAATTTTTATATCCATCTGGAATCCGGTAATTCCGTTTTCCGAACCGGCAACTTTAAAATCCATATCGCCGAGATGATCTTCATTGCCGAGAATGTCCGTTAAGATTGCGTACCTATCGCCTTCTTTAACAAGGCCCATAGCGATGCCGGCAATAGGACATTTGACCGGAACGCCGCCGTCCATCAACGCAAGCGAACCAGCGCATACTGTAGCCATCGAAGACGAACCGTTGGATTCAAGAATGTCGGAGTTCAAACGAATGATATAGGGAAACTTATCTTCCGGCGGAATTACATTTTTAAGAGAACGTTCGGCAAGATTTCCGTGCCCGACTTCTCTTCTTCCAACACCCGAAAATCTTCCTACTTCGCCTACGCTGAACGGGGGAAAATTGTAGTGAAGAAGAAAGCGTTTCTTATACTCGGTCTGAAGTCCGTCGATGATTTGTTCGTCGCCTTTGGAGCCGAGAGTTAATGTAGTTAAGCTCTGTGTCTCTCCGCGAGTAAAAAGAGCAGTTCCGTGGGGACGCGGAAGAATGCCAAGCTCGATGCTGATCGGTCTAACCTGGGTTGTATTTCTTCCGTCGAGGCGCAAACCTTCTTCGAGAATACGTTTACGCATCAGCTCTTTTTCCATATCGTGAAGTATTTCTTTAATAACCGGTTCATGCTCGGGATATTTTTCCGCGAGAGCGGCGAGAACTTCATCGGCCAACTCTTTATTCTTAGCAGACCTTTCTTCCTTGGCAAGAACGGAAGATACGATCGCCTTGAATTTTTCGTAGGCGAGAGCATTCACATCATCCGTCAAGTCCCGATCGATGACTTTTTCAGGCGCTTCCATCTTTGGTCTGCCGCAAAGTTCTGCCAGTTCTTTTTGAGCTTGAACAATTTTCTTAATTTCGGCGTGAGCGAATTTAAGAGCGTCGAGCATTTCCTGTTCGCTCAATTCTTTTGCTTCGCCTTCAACCATCATAATAGAACTTTCGGTTCCGGCAACAACTAATTCCAAATCGCTAATTTCAATCTCCTGGAAGGTCGGGTTGACAATTAACTCGCCGTTAATTCTTCCGACTCTAACTTCTCCAACGGGTTCTAAAAACGGTATGTTCGAAACAGCCAAGGCAGCGGAAGCTGCGCATGCAGCAATTACGTCAGGGTCGTTCTCGTTATCGAACGAATAGACGAATGCGGCAACCTGCGTATCATTTAAGTAACCGTCTGCAAACAAAGGACGTATGGGACGATCGATCAAACGTGCGCTCAGGATTTCTTTATCGGTCGGTTTTCCTTCCCGCTTAAAAAATCCTCCGGGAATTTTGCCGGCTGCAAAAGATTTTTCTCGGTACTCAACGCTGAGCGGAAAGAAATCCACATCCGGTCTTAAGTCGCCGGCAACGGCAGTTACCAAAACCATTGTATCGCCGTAACGGGCAACTACGGCACCGTTTGCCTGCTTTGCAAGTTTGCCTGTTTCAAAAATTAATTTGTGTTTTCCTATTTGTACTTCTTTGGTGTAAACCATTTACAATCCTTTTACTTTCTTATGTTCAATTCTTTAATTATAGAGCGATATCTTTCAATATCTTTTTCGGCCAGGTAGTCAAGCAATCTTCTTCTTTTACCTACAAGCTGCATCAATCCTCTTCTCGATGCATGATCTTTCTTGTGGCTTTCGAAATGCGAAGTAAGGCGGTTAATCCTTTCGGTTAATATCGCGATCTGTACTTCGGCGGTACCGCTGTCCTTTTCGCTTTTGCCGTACTTTTTGATGATAGCTTGTTTGTCTTCCTTTGTTAATAACATTTTTACTGCTCCTTTTTATTTGTTCGATGTAATCCCAGAAACTTTTTGAACCGGGATTAATTAGTTATTTAATTTTAGTTAAAATATAATTTCATTTTTATTCGCCATCTCTGTGGCAGTTTTCTTATCCAGCTCCATTTGGTGAACCAGCGCTTCCTTCGATTCGAATTTCTTTTCTTCGCGAAGACGTTTAAGAAAGGAAATCTTAAACGGCTTGCCGTAAATATCGCGGTTGAAATTCAGTATATGAACCTCAAGCACAAGTTCATGCTTTCGCTCAAAGGTCGGCCGGTAACCTATATTCATTATTCCAAAATGCTTTTCGTTTTCAACGTCGCATCCCACAAAGTAAACCCCGTTAACGGGAATTGCTTTCTTAGAATCGTACGGTTGAATATTTGCGGTCGGGAATCCAAGCAGTCTTCCTCTTTGCACTCCGGGAACAACCGTTCCGGATAAAACATAACTTCTTCCAAGAAAAGAATTAGCTTTATCTATATTGCCCTCTGCAAGGGCGTTTCTAATTGCTGTGCTGCTTACAATCTCGCCGTCAACAGACATGGGTGAAACATCCGACACTTCAAAATTGTAAAGCTGGCCAATCTCCTTTAGCTTTTGAACGTCGCCGAGTCTGTCTTTACCAAACTTATGATCGTGGCCGATAACCATATGAGCAGCGCCGATTTTTTCCACAAGGAATCGGTTTATAAATTGATCGGAAGTCAACTGCGAAAATTCCCTCGTAAAATTTACAACAACCAAGTTTTCAATTCCCGTTTTTTCAAGTATCTCAATTTTCTCATCAAGCGTTGTCAGAATTCTTAAATCAAAATCTTTTGAAACAACCGATCTCGGATGAGGTTCAAAAGTAACTACAAAGCTGCTGCCGTTATTTTGATCTGCGCATTCTTTTACTTTGTTAAGAATTTTAAAATGACCGATATGTAAACCGTCGAACGAACCAACGGTAACAACCGCCTTTTTTGATTTTATAATTTCAGAATCTTCTCTGTAAACTTTCATTCAAATATTAATCGGTATTAACAATAACAGTATAGTTTTTTGTGTACTCCTTAAATTCCTCGATGTCGAAAGCGTCTTCGACGTTGAATTCGCCGATGCGCGTCCTCCTAAGCTTTTTAAGGTAGGCACCGCAGCCCAGCGTTTTTCCAAGATCGTGCGCTATTACCCTGATGTATGTCCCCTTGGAACAAGAAATCTCAAAATGAATATCGGGCAGATCAATCATAGTAATATCGAACCTGTAAACGAAAACCTCGCGGGATTTTCTTTCGAGTTCGACGCCTTTCCTGGCGTATTTATACAAAGCCTGGCCGTGTATTTTAACCGCAGAATACATCGGCGGAATCTGCGTTATCTTACCGGTAAACAAATCTCTCGCGGAAAAAATTTCTTTTTCCGTGATGCGCTCAAAACTGTTTTCGGTTACCAATTCGGTTTCCGAATCGTACGACGAAGTAGTTTTGCCGAGAGTGATAATCCCGGTATATGTCTTGCCGAGTTCCTGAATTTTGGAAATCTCTTTCGTCTTTTTACCGGTGCAGATAATAACCAGGCCGGTAGCTTGAGGATCAAGAGTTCCCGCATGCCCGACTTTTTGAACGCCGGTAGCTTTGCGAACTTTATACACTAAATCAAAAGAACTTTTACGAACCGATTTATCGAGGAGAATGATTTCCCCGGCTTCAAAATTCGGTTCCAACTCGTTAATTGTTGTTTTCGTTATCGCCTTCATGAATCTTCTTGAACAATCCCTCGATCTTTTCTACATAGTCCAGTGTATCGTCGATAAAGAAATGAAGCTCCGGTACAAACCTAATTTGAATTCTCCCGGCGAGTTCGCTTCTTATAAATCCTTTCAACTCGTTTATCTTTTCGAATACTGCGTCGCGCAATTCCTTGTTGTAAACGGAAACGTAAATTTTTGCGTGACGAAGATCTGGACTAACTTTAACATTAGTAACTGTAATAATTCCAAGTTTCTGATCTTGAATCTTATGAAGAAAGATTAAACTGATTTCTTCTTTTATCAGGCTAGAAACTTTATCCAATCTATGAGACATTTTTAAACTAGCTTTTTCTTTGTTTCAATAATTTTATATGCTTCGATTATGTCGCCTACCTTGATATCGTTGAAGTTGGCGATGCTCAAGCCGCATTCGTAACCTTTTTCAACTTCGCGCACATCGTCTTTAAATCTCTTTAACGAACCGAGTTCGCCTTCGTAGATAGCAATTCCATCTCTGAATAGACGTAGTTTATTTCCTCGCATTATCCTGCCTTCCTGTACAAAGCAGCCGGCAACGCTTCCAATCTTGGGCACTCTAAATACTTCGCGCACTTCGATAGTGGAAACAGTTTCTTCCGAGACAACGGGCGAAAGCATTCCTTCGAGTGCGGATTTGATTTCGTTTATCGCGTCGTAAATAATATTGTAAAGACGTATATCGACTTTTTCCTGTTCTGCAAGTTTGCGCGCGTTGGTATTTGGCCTAACGTGGAAGCCGACAATAATTGCGCGCGAGGCCGCAGCAAGAAGAACGTCTCCTTCGGAAATAGCGCCTACGCCTTTATGAATAACTTTTACGGAAACTTCCTGGTTGGAAAGTTTCATTAAGGAATCCGACAACGCTTCGATAGAACCGTCCACATCGCCTTTAACAATTACCGGAAGTTCTTTAAAGCCGCCATGGCTAATTTGGTTTGCAACTTCATCAAGCGTTAAGTGACGAACCTGCCTGTTATCCTGCTCGCGTTTAAGCTGCATACGTTTCAAACTTATTTCTCTGGCTTCGCGCTCCGATGCAGCAACGATAAAATTATCTCCGGCCTGCGGTGCCGCTTCAAATCCTAAAACAAGCACAGGCGTGGAAGGCGCGGCTTCAAAAACTTTTTTGCTGCGTTCGTCGAACATGGCGCGCACGCGTCCGTGAACTACTCCGGCAATAAAAGGATCGCCCACTTTCAACGTTCCTTTTTGAACAAGAACTGTTGCGGTAACGCCTTTACCTTTATCAAGCTGGGATTCTATAATTGTTCCTCTCGCATCTCTATCCGGGTTGGCTTTCAGTTCGAGCAATTCGGCTTCAAGAGCAATTTTTTCCAACAGCACATCAACGTTCTTGCCTGCTTTGGCGGAAATTTCTACACACTGATATTTACCGCCCCATTCCTCAACAAGAATATTTCTCTCGGCAAGCTGCTGTTTAATTCTTTCGATATTGGCGTTCGGTTTATCAATTTTATTGATAGCTATAATTATCGGCACGCTGGCGGCCTGGGCATGGTTGATAGCTTCAACTGTTTGCGGCATCACGGCATCATCGGCGGCAACTATCAACACAACTATATCCGTAACGCGGGCGCCTCTTGCACGCATGGCAGTAAATGCTTCGTGACCGGGCGTATCCAAAAATGTTATTTGCTTACCGTCATCGAGGATAACTTTATAAGCGCCGATATGCTGTGTAATACCGCCCGCCTCTCCGGCCACAACATTTTCTCTTCTAATATAATCGAGTAAAGAAGTTTTACCGTGATCGACGTGACCCATAATTGTAACAACCGGCGGTCTAGATTTAAGCGTATCCTCCAAATCCGGAACTTCCGCTTCCACATCGGCCTGGTATTCCTCTTCCAGTTCAATCTCAAATCCAAATTCGTCGGCAACTAAAGTTATGGTTTCAACGTCAAGACGCTGGTTGATGGAAACCATTAATCCGAGCGAAATACATTTTGAAATTACATCGCTGACGGGAACCTTCATCAAGTTGGCAAGCTCGTTTACGGCTATATACTCACTGACTTTAATTTTAGTCCTTTCCAGAGCTTTCTGCTCGTCGATCTTATCTTGAATTTCCTGTTTTTCTTTTCTTTTCTTTTTACGCAAGGAGGCGCGGTCGCCAACGGCGGATTCATCCATGCTTAACAAAGTTCTCTTGATCGCATCTTCAACTTCGCGTTTGTCTATTTCGAGCCGTTTAATTTTTCTTTTCTTCTTTGCAACAACAGTTTCTTCCGGACCTTCTTCAGCTCCCTTAACTTTTTTCTTTGCTTTAAGAACTTTCTTCTTCTTTTTCTTTTTATCCGCTTCTTCTTCGGAAACAGTCTCGGTTTTCTTGGCTGGAGTTGATTCTACTTTTGCTTCTGTCTTTTCAACCCGCTCCGGTTTTTCTTTAACGCGGAGATCGATTTTACCAACGATGGTAAGACCTTTTTTCTTTTCCGTTAACTCAATTTCGGATTTAGTACGAAAGACTTCCTGTTCAGCGGGAGTTTCTTCTGTTTCAGCAGCCGGTTCTGCTTCAACCTGAGTTTCTTGAACATCAGGTTCTGTTTTTGCTTCTTCCGCAATAGCCGCAACTTCTTCAACAATTACCGGTTCGGGCCGTTCTTCAATTTCCGGTGGTTCCGGTTTTGGTTCTTCAATTACTACATGTGCATGTTCCGGAACGTGTTGAACCGGGGGAGCCGCGGTTTCAGCTTCCGCATCCGCGTGATCGCCGCGCTTTTTCTGGAATTCGGATATTTTTTTGTAATGCTTTTCCGCTTTCTCAATATCCTTTTTAAAATGCCCTTTGATATCGCCGAGCATTTCATCGGTAAGAATTGACATGTGCGTTTTTACATCATATCCCTTCTTCTGCAAAAATTCCATAAGACTTTCGGTGGAAAGATTATATTCAGCAGCAAATTTATAAAGTCGTATTTTGGGTGATTTAGCTGTATCCGGCATCGTGTAATTACCTATATGAGTTTTTATTCTTCTTCTTCAAATTGGTTTTCTAAGGTTTCAATAATTTGTTTAGCAAGGCCCTCGTCTATTCCGTCAAGTTCCTTCAACTTATCAATACCGGCACCGAGAACTTCTAAGGCAGTATCCAACCTATTATTAATAAGAATATCCACAATATCGCTGCCAAGCTCTTCGCGCAATTCCGTTAGCTCGATATCTTCTTCGTACTCCTCGAACGGTTTTTCCTGCCGGATAACTTCGATTTCGTAACCGCTGAGTTTAATTGCGAGACGAATATTCACGCCGTTGCGTCCCACGATAAGGGAAACCTGATCGCTATCGGCAGTGACAATACATTTTTTTGCTTCCTCGTCAATCTCAATTTGCTTTAGCTTTGCAGGCGCAAGGCATCGCTGAATAAATACAACCGGGTCATCGGAGTAATTAATAACGTCGATGTTTTCATTATTCAACTCGCGAACAATTGCATGAATGCGAACGCCTTTCATACCAACGCAAGCGCCTACAGCATCGATTCGCGCGTCGGAAGACTCAACCGCAACCTTGGCTCTTTCGCCGGGTTCACGGGCAATTCCTTTAATCTCTATCACACCGTCGTATATTTCAGGAATTTCAATTTCGAACAAACGGCGGAGGAAAAGATTATCTCCGCGGGAAATAACAATCACGGGACCGTTTGGAGTTTTCTTTACGTCTTTTATCACGGCGCGGATTGTATCGCCCTTTCTGTACTTTTCTCTTGGAATTTGTTCGAGACGGGGAAGAATAAGTTCGTTCTTATTATGATTAACAAGCACATCGTTTCTTCTAACCTGGTAAATATCGCCTACAACAATCTCACCGAGAAGTTCGTTGTATTCGTTATAAACTATATCTTTTTCAATCTCTCTAATTTTTTGATTCAGACTCTGACGCGCAAGATTAATTAATCTTCTTCCGAATTCCTTGAGTTCTATTTTTTCAACAAAGTCTTCGCCGACTTCCAGTTCATCCGGGTTGCCTTTTTCGTTTACCTCATCAAGACTAATTTCGAGACTGGGATCGTTAACTTCATCAACAACTGCGCGCTCAAGAAATATTTCTATGTCGCCTTTATCCATGTTAACAACTACGTCGTACTTGGCATCGGGTCCATACTTCTTCTTAACCATGAGTCCAAAAATTTCTTCGATGATTCCGGCAAGAACATCTTTATCCAGACTTTTCTCGCGGACCATTTGTGCAAAGGATTCTACTATCTCGGTGTTCATTTATTCTTCCTCCGTGATCAAAAACTAATTAAAACTTTTGCTTTTACGATTGCTTGAAAATTAATTTTGCGTTCGAAATCTTTTTCAGCGAAGAACAATTCCTCGCCTTCGAGCCGGATCAATTTTCCAATAATTTTTTTTATTTCTTCCCCGTCTTTGTACTCAACTTCAAATTTCCGGTTAATGTGTTTGCCGTACTGAACCAAAAATTTCAGTGGCCTCTCCACACCCGGCGATGAAACATCCAAACGGTAATTCGATTCGATCAATCCTTCAATTTGGATTGCCTCATTGATCGACTTGCTTACCAATTCGCAATCATCGGTTGTAATACCTTTTTCACTATCGATAAATACTTCAATTATGCGAAGATGATTATCGCCGCGAAAAGATAAATCGATGAGAACGAAACCTTGGGCAGTTACAATTTCTTCGATTTTACTATGAATTTGAGATTTTTCCATAAACACAAACAAAAATCGCCCTCTAGGGGCGAAATGGATGGCTCAAATGTAGGAATATTACTCCGAATTAGCAAACTATAATATTACCCGCAAAGTCAATTCATATTATACCAATCCACCATAACATGCTCTTGTATTATTGCCATCTTTAGTATTTTCGACTTGCCTATATCTGGTAATTCGATATGAACAATATATATTCCGCTCGGCGCCTGATAGCGCGATTCATTCAACAAATCCCATCTTAAAAATGTGTCCGTCGAATTCTTTTCCAGTTTGCGTACTAACTGTCCCGCCAAATTAAATATTCTAACCGTAGCTCTTTGAGGAAGATGCGTAAATGTCACAATGCGTTCGTACTTGTTTGTCTCCATTCGGTTTACACCGTAATACGGATTTGGAAAAACATTTATCTTTTCAACATCTTCTTGCGCAAGTTTTTGATTATAACCTGCAGCGGTTGTTTTCAATTGGTATATATCATTTTCTGTTAAGCTAAATGATGCATCATTTTTTACCTTCAGAACAAAACCGTCCGTTACTATATAGTCGTTATTTCCGGTCAAATTTGTTTGATTTGAGAGAAGCGTTTTGTTTACGGTGATATCACTAAGAGAAAAGGAAATTCCATTAGAGGAACTATTGAATGTAATTTCATAATTATCGTTTGTCAATTTGGTCGGATCAACTACCATTGCAGTAACCTCGGCAGAGGATGAACCAGAAACGTGAACGGCAGAAATGATATCTCCAAAATTGTAAGTATATCTAACACCGGGTGGCGGGGCTTGAGGTTTGATTCTAATCATATTAAAACCGCTTTCCTGTGCCTTCGGAATGACAGCTAGATCGGAATAGCTATACTGTGTAACACCAAAACAATAATCGTTTCCATTGGAAAGCAATTTGTTTCGGAGGATATCATTTTTAATTGATATAAATCTCTGTATCCCCGTATCCTGACCAAACTGCGACACATGTTCGGACATAGACGAAGTTGTCGAATCATAATAGGCATCCATAATTTTTCCAATCCCGTCAACAATATCAAAAGTGGCTATTCGCTTTCCGTCTTTAAATTTTGAAGCAATGTTTGGAAACTGGTAAACATTATACCCTTGGAACTTATAAAAATTATAACCTGTTTCTATCTGCTTGATATTGTTTTCATCTTCTCCCCAATTCAAAACAATCTCATTATTTAACGCTGTCGCCGTAACTGAAGGAATAGCACGGCTTGCGTACTTCATTAGTTTTTCTCCGAAAAAAATTTTAGCAAATGCAGTATATGATTTCATGTAAGTAATTGCGCTTAGATAATCAATATTATCTACAGCGCCTGCCGCTACCTGGGCAAAAACAACTTCCTGTGTATCACCGGGAGCCATATTAAAGGGACCTGAACAAACCATTAGTGTTTTATCGCTAGGATAACCCGCCCACGGCGCTCCCGGGAAAAAAGCATTTTTTCCTATAAAACCAGTTCCATTAACAGGATCTCCAGAGTAAGGAAATTTAGTAGTGCCATTCCCCATCGAAATAGGAAGAGGGTGAGGCGTACCGTCTCCCAATAATCCTTGCAACATATTGTAAAGGAATAAAGTACCATTTTTATAATCACCACGCATTGGTGCATGCCAGACACCGCCGCCATTTTTATAAACATTGCAGAATGCCGTCATATGCAAATTTCTCTTGCCGTAAATTTTTCTATCACCAAAGTAAGCTACATCATCGGGCATGCCTTCAACAATTGGTCCTCTCAGCAAACAAAAGCCAATAGATGGAGGTTTTAAGGGTGAGTAAACCAAATCTACAATTTTTCCGTTATATACGTAGCCAACATCGAGAGTCTCGATGTTGG
>JAKAHQ010000491.1 GCA_021814855.1 Bacteroidota bacterium
CGGAAACTCCTCTTCAATTTATAATGTAACATTCAGCTTTGTTGGAAGCGGCTACGGCGATTATGAAAAAGAAAGTTTAGGCAACTATAAATTTGTCGGTATTAAACAGGGCTCGTATTTGCCGGTTATATATTTGCCAATGCCGGAGTTAAAGCAGCTTGGTAATTTTTCCCTCAATGCGAATTTAGCAGATGGAATTAATCTTATAGGAGAATTTTCTGGCAGCAGCTGGGATAAGAACACATTTTCCGCTATCGACAACCAAGACAATTTGGGCTATGCAAGAAATTTCCAGTTCGATATGCTGCCAAGAGCAATCAGTCTCGGAAAACTGTCGCTTGGAAAGATCGGGTTAAGTCTCAAAGATCGATTCATTCAGGGAAAATTTTCCCCGCTTGATAGGATAGACAATGTTGAATTCAACCGTTATTATAATTTACCCCAGCAAATTTCTGCCGATCAGACACTTAGAGAGGCAACGTTAAATTATCTTCCAATCGAAGAGCTTTCCTTTAACGCAAAATACGGTCACCTAAAGGAAGGTGATACTTTTTTTTCCGACAGAATTTTTTCCGCTCTCAACTTTTCAAACAAGAAAGACTACAACTTCAATTATCAATTGGATTATGTTAAATCAAAAAATTTAGCCATACAGACGGATTGGATAAAGGAAAACGGCGATGCGTTTTATAAAGTAGGATCATTTAAGCCCGGGGTTACATTCTTATATGAAAATAAGGAAGATAAAATTTCGCCGTCCGATAGCCTGCAGTTAACAAGCTTGAAATATTCCGAGATAGCTCCATATCTGGAGTACTTGAATCCTGCCGGTCTTGGATTCAAAGTGGGCTACTCATTGCGAGATGAATCGTTCCCATTGAACGGCGAGATGACAAAGCAATCAACTACTTCGATGCAGCAGTTTCAAATTAATTACAACGGTATGAGGACGTTTACCACCTCGTTAAATTTCACATTTAGGAATAAAAAGATTACCGATGCGTTCAAGAAGCGCGGCTACACAGATAATCAAACTATTCTGCTTCTTTCTCAAAGCCGTTTTAATTTTGGCGATGGCTTTATTACCGGCGATCTTTATTACCAGGCCGCAACAGAACAAACCGCTAAGCTTCAAAAAGTTTTTGTGAAAGTAACTCAAGGAACGGGAAATTACATTTACCTTGGAGATTTGAATCATAACGGGGTTGCGGACGAAAATGAATTTCAACTGACCGCTTACGACGGCGATTACGTGTTGATCACAATACCAACAGATAAACTTTACCCGGTTATTGATCTTAAGACAAACACCAGGTGGCGGGTAGATTTTTCCCGCAGATTAAAGGGAGATGATTTCTTGGCAAAAATTTTAAAGCCGCTGTCAACAGAAACTTCGTGGAGGATTGAAGAAAACAGCAATGAGGCCGATACAAAAAAAATATATTTGTTAAATCTTTCCAGTTTCCTGAATGATTCGACTACAATTCACGGGGCACAAATTTTTCAACACGATTTTAATTTCTTTAAGAACAGCAACGATTTTTCAGCGAGATTAAGATTTACGCAAACGAAGTCGTTAAACCAATACAGCGGGGGAATTGAGCGCGCATACTTTAGAGAGCGCGGTCTGCGCATAACTTTTAGGTTGATTCCGGAAATCTCAAACCAAACGGATATTGTCAATCAGGCCGATAATATGGTCTCGCCGCCAATTACCAACCGCGCGCGTGAAGTTTCGAGAAATAGTTTTGCGACGGATTTTTCTTATCGACCCGAACAAAATATTGAAGTAGGATTTAAAATTGAATCCGCTAAAAGCATCGACGATCACCCCTCGGTGCCGGTTACAGTTAACATGAATTCTCAAACTTTGCGGCTGACTTTTTCATTGCAGAATACAGGTAGATTGAGATTAGAATTTGAGCGTACAGAGCTAACGGCTTCGTCAAGTTCCTACAATATTCCTTTTGAAATAACGCGCGGAAATGTAATCGGAAAAAACTATTTTTGGAGAGCATTTTTCGATTACCGGATTAACAGCTTTATACAAACATCAATAAGTTACGATGCTCGCATGCAGGGAAGCAGCAGGATAATTCAAACAATGCGCGCTGAGGCAAAAGCATATTTTTAATTTCGTAGTAAAATATTTTTCACTCTAAAATAATTTCTACTATCCTTATGGGTCTAAAAGCTGAATTGATTGAAGCGCATATATTTAGAATGATGGGAAACGAAATCGAGTTCCTGCTGCTGAAGCGCGCCGAAAGTGAAATTTACCCTGGACTCTGGCAAATGGTAACAGGCGCCGTTAATAGAAATAATGAAATAGCTTTTGAAACTGCCTTGCGCGAAATAGAAGAAGAAACCGGCTTACTGCCTTTAAAGTTTTGGGTGGTGCCGAATGTAAATTCTTTTTACTGGCCGGAGAAAGATTCGATTTACCAAATACCGGTTTTTGCAGCACTTGTTGAATCGGCCTGCAATGTGACTATTTCCGAAGAGCATAGCGATTAT
>JAKAHQ010000492.1 GCA_021814855.1 Bacteroidota bacterium
GGTGAAAATATTGTAGAGGCATCGTCTGCTGTCGACTACCGGTTGCAAAATGCCGCCAACATTTTTTTGCGCGGCTATCCAGTTAAAGAGGAAAGTGGTTTTTCCGGAATGGGCCGGTCCGTTGTAGATATGGATGTTTTTCAAAAAAATAATTCCTCGGGCAATTTTATTAGCTAAACCAACCGTGCAAATATTCCATCCAATCTTGCAAGAGTCTTACTTTATAGTAATTTAATTTTGATTTATGATAATGTAAAATATAAATCTCCTCAAGAAAAATTAATCAATTCACGACTCGACAGTCTTTATTTTATCCCGGCGAATTTCTATTTTCACATCCGATTTTATTTTTTTTCTTAGAAATAAGATAAATAGCCAAAGGCGGAATAACTCGGCGATAAAACTTTCGAATTCCTTCAAAATTCGCAATAAAAAAGAGATATCCCACTCTATTTACTGGCAAGATATTTGAAAATGTAAACTGTCTCAAACGAAAAAAAATTATTCAATATAAATTGAGGATTCAATGGAAAGAAGAAAAATAACGATTGACGGAAATGAAGCTGCGGCTCATGTTGCGTATAGGGTGAGTGAGGTTATTGCTATTTATCCAATTACACCTTCTTCACCAATGGGTGAATTTTCTGATGCTTGGTCGGCGCAGAATGTAAAGAATATTTGGGGAACAGTTCCAACTGTATCCGAAATGCAGAGTGAAGGCGGCGCCTCGGGTGCGGTTCACGGTTCGTTACAAGCAGGCGCTTTAACAACTACTTTTACTGCCTCACAAGGTTTATTTCTTATGATACCCAACATGTATAAAATTGCCGGTGAATTAACCCCCGCGGTTTTCCATGTAAGCGCTCGTTCGATTGCTGCGCAGGCGCTTTCAATCTTTGGCGATCATAGTGATGTTATGTCGACGCGTCAGACCGGGTTTGGCCTCATTGCTTCGAATTCCGTTCAAGAGGTTATGGACACGGCGTTAATAACTCATAAAGCTACATTAGAATCAAGAATTCCTTTTGTTCATTTCTTCGACGGTTTCCGTACATCGCACGAGGTAATGAAGATTGAACAATTGAATGACGAAGATATTCGTTCTATGATTGATGATAAACTTGTTAACGAATTCAAGCAGCGCGCTCTAAATCCGGAACGCCCGGTGCTTAGGGGAACTGCTCAGAATCCCGACGTTTACTTCCAGGGCAGAGAAACGGTAAATAAATTTTATGATGCTTGTCCGGAAATTGTACAGAACGCGATGGATCAATTCGCAAAACTTACCGGCCGTCAATATCATTTGTTTGATTATTACGGCGCACCGGATGCAAAACGCGTTATTATATTGATGGGTTCCGGCGCAGAAGCCGCCGAAGAAACAGTTGAGTATATGACTCAAAGAATGGAAGAGAAAGTCGGTATTGTGAAAGTAAGATTATACAGACCGTTCTCCGCCAAACATTTATTGGCAGCGTTACCAAAGACAGTTGAAAAAATTGCAATTCTTGATAGGACGAAAGAACCGGGTTCGATCGGCGAACCATTATACCTTGATGTTGTTACGGCAATTGCAGAAGCGATGAATTCCGATAAAGCTCCGTTTGCAAAAATGCCGAAGATTGTCGGCGGACGTTACGGCTTATCATCAAAAGAATTTACACCGGCAATGGTTAAGTCAGTCTTCGATAATTTGAAAGCTGCCGAACCTAAAAATCACTTCACGGTTGGCATTAACGACGACGTAACCTTTACTTCTCTTGAATACGACAACAATTTTATTACCGAAGGCAACGATGTCGCACGCTGCCTGTTCTATGGATTAGGTGCCGACGGAACAGTTGGCGCAAACAAAAACTCGATCAAAATTATCGGTGAAGAGACGGATAACTACGCCCAGGGTTATTTTGTTTACGATTCCAAGAAATCAGGTTCTACAACTGTATCTCACTTAAGATTTGGTTCGAAGCCGATTCGCTCTACATATTTAATTCAGTCGGCTAAATTTGTCGGATGTCATACTTTTGGATTGCTCGAAAAATTTGACGTTCTTGGAAATATTGATGCAGGCGGCACGTTCTTATTGAACAGTCCGTATTCAACCGACGAAACTTGGAATAACCTACCTAAGAAAGTGCAGCAGCAAATCATCGACAAGAAATTAAACTTCTATGTAATCGACGGTTACGCTGTTGCCAGCAAAACCGGCATGGGAAGCAGGGTTAATACAATCATGCAGACCTGCTTCTTTGCAATCTCCGGTATATTGCCCAAAGACGAAGCGATTGCGCAGATAAAAAAAGCAATTAAGAAAACATACGGCGCTAAAGGCGAAGAAATTGTTAAGAAGAATTTCGAAGCCGTCGATCAAACTCTTGAAAATCTTTTCAAGATTGACGTACCGAAAACAGCTACAAGCGCAATCGAACTTCCCCCGGTTGTTTCTCCCAAAGCACCGGATTACGTTAAAAATGTTCTTGCCAAGATTATGGAAGGTAAAGGCGACGATGTTAA
>JAKAHQ010000493.1 GCA_021814855.1 Bacteroidota bacterium
CTTAGTAAGTTTCCCACAAAGAAAAAATTCCACTAACGGAGGAACCAATATGGCTATTGTTCTAGACGGCGCTAATCTAACCGTAGAAAAGTTAGTAGCTATTGCCCGCCATAACGAAAAAGTTGAGTTACACTCAGAAGCTTTGCAACGAATTAAAGTCTGTCGTGCGATGCTTGAAGAAAAAATTCAAGCTCACGAAATTATGTACGGCGTTAATACCGGCATCGGCGAGTTTTCCGAAATTGTTTTGAACGACGAACAAGTAAAAGAGTTTCAAAAATATTTAATCTATAACCATGCGGCCGGTATCGGCGATCCAGCACCGATTGAATATGTACGCGGAGCTATTGCAGGAAGAATTAATGTTCACGCGCACGGAATGTCAGGTGTTCGACCCGAAGTTACACTTACACTTGTTGAAATGCTTAACAAAGGAGTTACTCCTGTTGTATGTCAAAAAGGTTCTGTCGGCGCTTGCGGTGATTTGGCTCCGATGAGTCAAATTGCATTGCTTATGCTTGGCGAAGGAGAAGCTTACTATAAAGGTGAAAGGTTGTCTGGTAAAGTTGCTTTCGAAAAAGCAGGAATAGCTGTTCCCGGTCTTCGCGCAAGAGACGGGCTGGCTGTAATCAACGGTTCGAACTTATTAACCGCTATGAGCGCAATTCATATTTATGATATGAATCGCTGGTTAAAGCAGTCTGAAATTGCATGCGCGATGTCGCTTGAAGCATTGTTCGCAAATTTAAAACCTTATGATGTACGTCTTCATGAAGTCCGCGGATTCAAAGGAGCTGTACGCAGCGCCAAAGCAATAATGAAATGCATCAAGGGAAGCGATCTTCAAACCGGTAAACTGAAATCGAAAGTGCAGGATGCTTACTCAATGCGCTCTTCCCCGCAAGTCATCGGCGCCGCTCACGATGTTGTGGCGTTTGCTAAAGAACAGGTTGAAATAGAACTTAACGGCGTGGGTGATAATCCTATTTTTATGCCCGAACAAAAGATTACACTCACTGGCGCTAACTTTCAAGGCACACCTGTTTCAATGCCGATGGATATGGCGGGCGCCGCGATTACTATGGTTTGCGTTTTATCTGAAAGACGATTGAACAGAATGCTGAATCCCGCGCTTAACATAGGCTTGCCTGATTTCTTAACAAAAGGCGCCGGAATGTTTTCTGGATTAATGCTTAGCCAGTACACTGCCGATACATTAATTGTAGAGCAAAGAATTCTTTCCAGCCCCGCATCGATTCAATCTATACCCGCAGCAGCAGATCAGGAGGATTTTGTTTCTATGGGAATGAACACAGCCATTAAGAACGGGCAAATTCTTGATAACGCTTACGGCATTCTAGGCATTGAATTTATTGCCGCGGCTCAAGCTCTGGATTTTCGGGAATTTGAAAACGGGAAAGGTGTTGCTAAAGCAAAACAGATTGTTAGAAAATATGTAGATCATCTGGATGTGGATCGCCCGCTTTATCACGATCACACAAAGATGAAAGAAATTGTTAAGAATTGCGAGATACTTGAAGAAGTTGAAAAAGAGGTCGGAAGTTTGGAGTTGTAATTATAGATTAAAAAGCCCGGCAAAAATATTTTGTCGGGCTGTTTATATAACACATTCATCCGCGAGAAATTATTTGTCTAGTTCAAAATAGCTCCACTGCACAGACTTCTGCCCGGAATTATTATCGGTTACATTAAAAAATATTTTGTATGTGCCGGTCTTGTAAGATTTATCTAGTTGAAGCTGCGAATTAATCTGCTGATCCATCATTTTATCCGCAGAAGTTTTTTCAAAAACACCAGAATCAATTTTCAAAATCATTCTTCCATCCGAGGTTTGAAGATCAACGGTGTAAGTCAGTTTTGCGGAATACTTACCGTTATCTTCTTTTTGTTCGAACCCTTTAACTCTTACTGATGCATCAACTTCCCAGCCGGTATCCAGGGTGTAAGCGAATGATTCGCAGCTGAAGAGTTCGAGTTTCTCTTGCTTCTTGGAACATGCAACCGCCATTATAATTACAACAACTAATAGAAAATATTTTTTCATTTTCGGCTCGCTTACTACAACTTTCAGTTTTTCTTTTTGAATTCGTCCATGAATGCAACTAATTCTTCAACGCCTTTTTTGGGGAATGCATTGTAAATTGAAGCACGTATTCCGCCTACAGACCGATGCCCTTTAATTCCGCTCATATTTCGTTTTGAAGCTTCTTCAATAAATTTCTTTTCGAGATCCTCATTTGGAAGTCTATAAGTAACATTCATTAATGAACGGTCCTCCGGAACAACAGTTCCTTTGTAGTATCCACCGCTAGTATCGATTGCATCGTAAAGTATTTTCGCTTTTTCTACATTGCGTCGGTACATCTCATCCAAGCCGCCCATATTCAGCAGCCACTTAAATACCAACCCTGCAATATAAATTCCAAAAGTTGTGGGCGTATTGTACATTGTTCCGTTATCCGAATGAATTTTATAATTCATGTACGTATGCA
>JAKAHQ010000494.1 GCA_021814855.1 Bacteroidota bacterium
ACAGCTAGGATACTTTTTCTATTCATTTTGGGCTCCATTAAAATGTTACTACAATCATTGAGGTTGCAAAAACTGCTGTTGTTATATAGCCAGCTATTTGGTGGTAATGCGCCTTATCAATATTAAAATTACGGCGTCCCCCTATCATTGATCCTAAAATAGGCGTGATAATCATTCCGGCAACGTGAATCCATGCTAAAGTTTTATGCAATGTTGTAGTACTTTCCTCGTCTCTTCGGATAAGCGGCGGCGGAGATAGAATTGCTAGAAGTCCCGTAAGCGCATAAGAAAATATAGTAGCACTAACAAGCGCTTGATGAGTATCCCCTAGATTGCGATGGCCATCAATAACTCTTTGTCCGTAATACACCGCCCCTAACATTAATCCGAGTGTAGTGAAGCCGCCGATTTGATGCGCAGTCAGCATAAATCTTCTAACACCAAGTTCATGCTCTCTTACTTCCGAGGTTAATGGCGATGCAATACCGATACTTCTCACCAAACCATGCTCGCCCCATAGCCCTTTCTCCATAAAGCTCATTTTATCAGGAAGCAGTTTAGGCTTACTCTCAGTAATACCATCAAAACTCAAACTATCTGCAGAAGAATCTTGAGTTTTAGTTTTTACGGTATCCTTAAATGCCAATGATTTTACAAATTGTTTATTCTGGTCGCCGATTACCTGCGCATCCACATTTAACAACGGGACAAATATGAAAAGCATTGATAAGAATAAAATGTTGATCTTGGTTGCTGAAAATTTGATGCGGGAGGTTATCGATGCAAGGGTGGTATTCATGTATTTTTCCTGTTTAGTGAAAAGTATCAGTTTGTCATTTAATTCCTTTCTTTTAATTAGAACTTTAATTACGGAAGTAATTCCAAATTCTAGATTTCGGATAATAAATTCCAACATGGATATTTTTGAATTAGTTCATTACGAGTTGAGTAATAACGCTTACATCTTTTCTGTAAGTAGATTGCTGCTAAGAGAAACAGATGCTAAATATTTTACTTTCTATTTTTAGATTAAATCAATTTAAAGAGTAAGTGCAGTCGAAATGAATATTTTATTGAATGCTTTTGGGAATGAATCAAGCGGTTAAAAATTTTTCCGCTGCCGTAGTTTATACCGGCAGCGGAATTGTAATAAAACCTTAGAAAGAAGTTGCGATTATTTGTTCGTACAATTCTTGTTTGCCGCTGATTTGTTTTGGCTCTCCGCTTTGAATAGCCAACTCGCGCAGGCTTTCTAAAGTTAACTGACCTTTTTCAAACTTCAATCCATCGCCGCTGTCAAACGAAGAATATCTTTCGGCCCTCAACTTTTTGTAATCTGTATCCTTTAAGATCTTTTCTGCAATTAAGAGCGAGCGGGCAAAAACATCCATCGCGGTTATATGCGCAATAAACAAATCTTCCGGATCGGTTGAATTGCGCCGAACTTTAGCGTCAAAATTCACTCCGCCTTTTCCAAAACCACCGGCTTCACCTATAACAAGCATCGCTTCAACAAGTTCGTAAAGATCTACAGGGAATTGATCGGTATCCCAACCGTTTTGATTATCCCCGCGATTCGCATCTATGCTGCCGAACATTCCGGCATCAACGGCACATTGAATTTCATGTTGGAAGGTGTGGCCTGCCAAAGTTGCATGATTTACTTCTATGTTCAATTTGAAATCTTTATCCAATCCGTAATTACGAAGGAATCCGATAACCGTTTCGGTATCATAATCATACTGATGCTTTGAAGGTTCCATCGGCTTGGGCTCAATTAAGAATACTCCTTTAAATCCATTCTTCCTCGCGTAGTCTCTTGCTAAAGAAAGGAACATGGCCATATGTTCTTTCTCTCTTTTCATATTCGTGTTAAGAAGAGACATATAACCTTCCCTTCCGCCCCAGAAAACATAATTATCGCCGCCTAATTCGATCGTGGCATCAAGCGCGCGTTTTACTTGCGACGCTGCATGAGCCACAACTTTGAAGTCCGGATTTGTAGCTGCGCCGTTCATATAACGCTTGTGAGAAAACAAATTTGAAGTTCCCCAGAGTAATTTAACGCCGGAAGTTTTTTGTTTTTCCTTCGCATATTCTACAATTGCCTCAAATCTTTTATCGAATTCTAAAATTGAATCCGCTTCCTCCATTGCGTCGATATCATGAAAGCAGTAATAAGGAATGCTCATCTTTGTAATAAATTCAAAAGCTGCATCCATTTTTGCTTTGCCGCGGGAAATCGGGTCGGCTTCATGATTCCACGGAAGATCTTTTGTACCGGGGCCGAATGGATCGCCGCCGGTTCCGCAGAAGCTGTGCCAGTAAGCGGCTGCAAACCTAAAATATTCTTTCATCGATTTGCCGAAAACAATTTTGTTTTCATCATACCACCTAAAGGACAAAGGATTTTTAGAATCCTTGCCTTCATATTTGATTTTACCTATTCCGGTAAAATATTCTTTACTGCCTACTAAGTATTCCATTTTTTTCCTACCAATTTATTTTAG
>JAKAHQ010000495.1 GCA_021814855.1 Bacteroidota bacterium
AGCTGGCTCTGGCATCAAATACCGGCGAACCAAAAATGTATAAGCATCTTGCAAACCGGTACAGGAAGTATTTATGTCGGAACAGATTCCGGATGGGTATTCAGTTCAATTGATACTGCTAGAACATGGCAGTCCGAAAAAATAAGTAACTGGCCGGTTCAAACAATTTTTACTTACCGCGGACCGACTATAATGGGCGTATCTAAATATGCTTTAACGCCGTATTCAATTTGTACCCAGTATGTAATACCTCCTCCGAATTGGAGTGAAAAAATCTTGCAGCAATTTCAAGGTCTGGGTTCGCAAGGTTATGACGCCGAATACTGCAACGGCGGAGGAGCGGGATTTATTGTAGGTGTTCAGGGCGATTTAAGAGCTGCGCCGGCAATAATTCGTAAGTCATCCTCCGATACTTCATGGCTAAATTGTGCAACCGGGATCCATGAAGACGGAATTTTTTTCGGAGTTTCAGCCCCTTCCGAAAAAACTATTTTTGTATGCGGCAGCAACGGAATGATTTACAAATCCTCAGACAGCGGAGATAATTGGATTAAACAAAACATTTCAACCAAATTAACATTGAACGCAATTTATTTCTTTGATGACAACAATGGCATTGCGGTTGGAGATTCAGGATTAATCCTCTACACTTCAAACGGCGGATTAACAGGCGTTAAAGGAGGTGACAATTTTCTTCCGTTGAATTTTGTACTCGAACAAAATTTTCCGAACCCGTTTAATCCTTCAACGGTAATAAATTACCAATTGCCTAAAGCAACTCATGTTTCATTAAAAATATTCGATGCATTGGGAAGAGAGGTTGCATCACTTGTTGATGAATTTCGATATGCAGGGTCTTATCATTATGAATTCAGCAGTATGAATAATTGGCTCGCAAGCGGTGTATATTTCTACCGGCTCAGAGCAGGTGAATTCGTTTCTACTAAAAAGATGCTGTTGATGAAATAGAAGAACTTCAGCTCATAAAAAACCCGGCTTCTAAAGAAACCGGGTTTTATATTTTTTTACTTAAGGAATAATATTTCCATCACCATCTATATACTTAACATCATAGCCTAATTCTTTAAGCGAGGCTTCTTCTTTTGATTTATCGGTAACAACCACCCAAGCCAAATGATCGGGCATAATAACTTTCTTTGCCACGTCACCAACTTCTTGAGTTGTCACGGATTTAATCTTCCCCGGGTATGTGCTGTAATAATTATCGGGTAAATTATATGAAACCATGTTAATTAAAGAATTTGCAACACTGCCGTTGGTTTCCCAACCGCCGGGAAGCGAAAGTGAAGTCTGATCTTTAACCTGAGTTACTTCCGCATCTGTAGCGGGTTTATCGCCGGTATAATTTTTAGCTTCCTTGATCATTTCCTCAAGCGATTCTTTTGTTTTATCCACTTGAACAATTCCGTAAAATATATAAGGACGCTGTCCGCGGGCATTCGAAATAAAACTGCCGGAGCCGTAAGACCAATGTTTAGCTTCACGCAGGTTCATGTTAATGCGCGATGTAAACATACCGCCGATAATATCGTTCATCAACTCGATGGCAACGTTTTCTTTATCTGCATACGGAGGCGCTGGCTGTGCGCCAAAAATTATTGTTGACTGCGAACCAGGTTTATCCATTAAATAAATCACAGGTTTTTCTGCAGGCTCGACTTCCTTAACAACTTTTTGAGGAACGTCGCCGCGTTTCCAACTTGCAAAAAGTTTTTCAAGTTTAGGTTTTATTTCTGGCATTGTAACATCACCAACAATTACAAGCGTTGCGTTGTTCGGCTTGAACCATGTATCATAAAATTTCACCATGTCTTCGCGCGTCATTTTATTTGTAGTGGATTCATAACCCGTTCCGCTCAAAGGCATGCCGTACGGATGAGCTTTCCCATATATAAATTGAGGAACAACACGCAAGCCCATTCCAATCGGAGAAGCTTTCTCTCTCTGGATAGCAACGATTCTTTCCTTCTTTAATCTATCCAATTCTTTCTGGGGGAATGAGGGATTAAGAATTACATCGGCATAAAGATTTAGAGAAGCATCAAGATTGGATTTAAGCGCGGAAAGATTTACAAAGCCCATATCAAGATTAGAGCCGGTGCCTAAACTAGCGCCAAGTATTTGCTGTTCATCGCTGATTTGAAGAGCGTCTTTTGTTTTTGTTCCCTCATCAAGCATGCCCATCGCCATGCTTGCAACGCCGGGATAAGCAAATTGATCGCTCGCATAACCGGCATCAATAAGCAAATTAAAATTTACAACAGGAATTGATTTGCGTTCCGCGAGAATAATTTTCATCCCGTTGGAAAGTTCCGCTTTCTGAAGAGCCGGGAAAGTCGCGTCCGGCGGTGTGCCTGTTTCGGGAAGTTTTTTGCGGTCAACATCGCTAGCAATGGTTTCATATTTGGGGAAAGGATTAATCTGCAAAATATAAACACCGTCGCTCAGCCATTTATTTCCGGATGCAATCATGTCTTTTGCGGAAA
>JAKAHQ010000496.1 GCA_021814855.1 Bacteroidota bacterium
CTGTCCCTTGGGAGAGCTAAGACGAAAAGCCGTTCCTCCTTCTTTTGGTACAACCCACAGATCGCCCGCATAAGCGAAAACAATTTGAGAAGCCGATACATCAGGGTTCTGAATCATCTTTGCGTCGATTTGTGCTTTTAGATTGGATGTGAATTGAAAAAGAAAAAGTAGGAAGGCAAATGAAATAATTTTTTTCATAGAACCTCTTTCAAATTATTTTAAGAAATGATGTCGATTAGACGATGCAAGTATCGAATGGTAACTAAAAATAGTAAAATATTTTTGTAAGGATTGAAAATTTTTACAGAGGAGACAGCGGCGTCCAGCTAAGTCCGCCGCTCAGGCCTGTTAGGCCCAGTCTCCGTTATTAAAATATCCTAGTGGGCTTTGCAGGTTCCTTCTTCGTTGATTGTAAGGGTTCCGTCCGATAGTTTTAGTGCCGCAGTATCTGCATCTTGTTCATCGGTAAATATAACTTTAATGTTATTATTTTCAAGATCTTCAACCGCGCGCCAGCCTGCCGCTGTGCAAATTAAATGCGAACATCCTTTTAGTCCTTCAACCAGGCCGGTATGACCGTGAGAATGATCGTGCCCGTGCTCTCCGTGATGATGTTCGTGGTGTTCACCGATTTTATGATGGGTAAAAACATTTTCTTTTTGCTCGCGGGATTCTATTTTTCCGTCTTCAATTTGGTAAATTATAAATCCGTTGCATCTTCCAATATGCCCTGTTACTGTTAAGAAATTGTCTGTGGCTACAGCTATTTTCATTTTTAGTCTCCTTGTATTTCTGAATATGATTCTATTTTAATTGCTTTGCCGCTTATAATTGCTTCCGCAGTTTTAAAGCGCGCCCGTTCCAAAATGCGACCGAACGTTGCACGGCTTATTTTCATTTGAAGCGACGCATCTTCGTGAGAAAGTCCATTCATATCTGCTAGGCGAAGAGATTCAAGTTCGTCATGTTCGAGAGTGTTTTCTTCCAATTCCGTCATCGGAATTCCACGCGGCTTAAAGTAGTAGGATGAAGGGTTGCAGCAAATATTTCTCGGCTTTCTGGGGCGCGGCATTTAATCTCCGGATGTATTATGAGCATATGCTCATAACAAAAATAAAGAATTATTTTTAAAAATCATTGCTGTAATTAAATTTCTTATCGTATATTTGCGATGAACGATTAAGAGAATGCTATGGCAAAAGCAAAAACTGACGAATTTACCGGCGATGAATTTTTCCTTTCCGATACGGCTAAAGCGTTGTCCCATCCGGCGCGAATAAAGATACTCAAAATTCTTGCGGAGATGGACGTTTGTATGTGTGGAGAAATTGTGGAACTGCTTCCGCTCGCCCAAGCTACGGTCTCACAGCATCTCAAGGAATTGAAAAGAGTCGGTTTAATAAAAGGTGAAATTGAAGGGCCTAAAACATGTTACTGCATTAATACCGGCGCAGTTAAAAAAGCGTATGAACAAATTCAAAAATATTTTGAAACAATAAATAAGGAGTGTATACGATCATGCAAAACTCAAACGAAGTAAAAGAGATTGTAAAAGAAAAATACGGAAACATTGCTAAGAACTCTCAACATGGATGCGGCTGCGGATGCGGTTCAAAGAATAACAAAATAGTCGGCTACACAATTATGATGGATAATTACGATAATCTTGAAGGTTATGTTGCCGATGCGGATCTTGGATTGGGCTGCGGGCTTCCTACAGAATATGCCGGCATAAAGGAAGGCGATATAGTTGTGGATTTGGGAAGCGGCGCCGGGAACGACGTTTTCATTGCGCGGGCAATTGCCGGCGACAAAGGAAAAGTTATCGGCATCGATATGACCGAGGAGATGATTGAAAACGCAAATCGAAATAACCAAAAGCTCGGTTACAAGAATGTAGAATTCAAACTTGGCGATATTGAAAACATACCGCTCGAAACAGCCATTGCCGATGTTGTTGTTAGCAACTGTGTCCTAAACCTTGTGCCGGATAAACAAAAAGCGTTTGCAGAAATTTTTAGAATCTTAAAACCCGGGGGACATTTTTGCGTTTCCGATATAGTGATAAAGGGAGAGTTGCCGTCAGCGTTAAAAAAATCCGCCGAGATGTACGCCGGCTGCGTCGCAGGCGCTGTTCAGCAGGAACACTATCTTGAAATAATTGCAAACAGTGGTTTCAAAAATACCGAGATAAAGAAAACCAAGGTAATCGATATTCCGGACGAGATTCTTAAAAATTATTTGGGAAATATAGAATTACAAGAGTACCGTAATAACAGCGTCGGTATTTTTAGTATTACTGTAACTGCGTCAAAATAATAAGTAATCATTAGTGCGACTCCCCTGCATACTAGGTGATCATTAAAGTTTATCCGGATGCAGCGCAGCTCTACAAGAAGAGAAAGTATATTTATGAAAATATTAATCCTCTGCACCGGCAATTCTTGCCGCAGTCAAATGGCGGAAGGATTTTTAAAATCATTTAATAGTGAATTGAAAG
>JAKAHQ010000497.1 GCA_021814855.1 Bacteroidota bacterium
TTTGAAAAAGAAGAAACTGAAGTTAATAGTGCGATTTAATTCGGCTTGGATTATTTTGGGAGTCAAATTGAAGACGAGTTTTTAATTGCCTGAAAAGAAATTCCAATTCTCGGATTTATTCGTTCGCAAACTTGTGGAACTAACCGAAGGAGCTGTTTCAGCTGCTGTATTTGAAGAAGTACTTCAATTGCTCGAACTCGAAGCAAACAAATATCATTTCACTTCTTCCTCCGAAGCAAATTTGCTGAGAATCTTTTCGTCCGTATTCGACAGAACTTTTTTTGTCCGTGAAATGACAAAGTACCCCCATCACGGTGAAATTATTACTGCCATTGCTGCAAGCAGTAATTATCTAACGGATATTTGCGTTCGCAACCCGGAATTTTTGTACCAGGTTTTTGATCAATCATATCTTGCCTCGGAAATCGATTATGCAAGTCTTGAAAAAGAAATTGCCGAAGGATTGGAAAAATTCAAATCGCTTCAAACAAAATTGAATTTTTTACGACAGGTAAAAAAAAGATTTACGCTTAAAATCGGGCTGACGGATTTATTGGGATTAGCCGATTTGCTTTCAATAACCCGACAGCTATCCTATCTGGCAAAAGCTATTAATGCAAAATTATTCGAACAATGTTACACGGAGGTGTTAACGAAGTATAATCTCGACCGGCTTAATCATTCATACTGTTTATGTTCTCTAGGAAAGCTGGGAGGCAACGAACTTAATTACAGTTCGGATGTAGACCTAATTTTGTTTTTTGATTTTAACGAAAGCGTTGCCGGGACAAACAAAGAATATCATGAACTCCTTGCGGAAGCCGCGCTCCTGTTTATTAAATCTTCTACCGCTATAAGCGAACGCGGATACATTTATAGGGTCGATTTCAGACTGCGTCCCGATGGTAAATTTTCGCCGCTGTGCAAAACTTTGAATGACTACATAAAATATTATGAAACCCGCGGAGAAGATTGGGAACGCCAGATGCTTATAAAGCTGGATTTTATTTGCGGCGACTCCGGCCTTTACAAACAATTTTTTGATTTCACCCAATCATATATTTATAAAACGTCATTCTCAACCTCCATTAAAGAAAAAATAAAATCGATGAAGGCAAACATCGAACGGATGAACGCGGAGAAAGACAATATAAAAACCTTCATCGGCGGAATCAGAGATATTGAATTTACAGTGCAGGCTTTGCAAATGCTCAACGGCGGAAGAATTACATCCCTTAGAACGGGCAATACTTTAATCGGCATAGAAGGGCTGTTAGAGCGCCGGCTGCTGAACCAAGATGAAAGAGACATATTGACTTCATCCTACATATTTTACAGGAGAATTGAACACTTTCTGCAGCTCATGAACGACACGCAGACACACATTATACCGGATGATGCGGTGATGCAAAATAAAATAGCCCGGTATATGAGCGTTGATTCGCCGGAAGAGTTAAAGTCGGCAATTAGTGTTTACCGCGATGAAGTTCGTAAAATATACAACAGCGTTTTAAAGAGTGAAGAAATCGAAACAATCGCTTCCAATCAGTTTGAGATAAACTTCAAGAATAAGGAAAAGGCGGAAAAGAGTTTAAATTTTCTCCGAACCGGAATTGGTCTTGTCGACCGTAAGGAATTCGATTCGAGAACAATAGATTTGTTCAATTTGCTGGAACCAGAACTGTCGAGTGTTTTAAAAAATACACCGGATCCCGATAGAACTTTAGAGAACTTTGTGAAAATTATCAGCGCAACAAAGTTTCCTTCGATTTGGTACAACGAATTAAGCAACAAAAAATTTTTCCAAAATTTCCTGAGCGTTTGTACTTATTCTCAAAGGGCTGTTGATATTCTTTCCTCCAGCAGATCATTCGAGGAATTTTTCTTTTCAAGAAAGGTGTTTATAAAAAAGATTGATCAAGAGCTTGCCGATTTTTCACCGGAAGAAATTTTACTTCTGCTTTCATTTCAATTTACACTTAAGCTAATCAATACGGAAAAAGTAGCTAAGGTGCTCACGGCTTTTGTTACGAAAAGAATAAACCTCCTTTTAACCGATCTGAATTTGCCGTACAATTTTTTCGTTTGCGGGCTTGGAAGTTACGGCTCGGAAAGTATGAGTTTCGCTTCCGATATTGATTTAATTGTTGTTGCCGACGATGTTGAGAACAAACCCGACATTCAAAAAGACTTTCAGAATTTTCTGGCGAGAATAAAAATTGCGCTGAAACCTTTCGATGTTGATTTCAGACTTAGACCGGAAGGCAAAAAATCTCCGCTTGTTTGGGATATAAAGAACTATGGCGAGTACTTAGATAAGCGTGCCCGCGTTTGGGAATTCCAAACACTCTCCAAGACTCGATTTGTTTACGGCGACAAAAAACTTTTTTTGGCTTTTTTTGCCGTTATTGCATTGTGGTAAATTTTCACGATTTCCTCGGCAAGAAAAAGTTTCGCATCACGCGGGTTCATACCGTTATCCAACTTCATTTTTATATCC
>JAKAHQ010000018.1 GCA_021814855.1 Bacteroidota bacterium
AACAACACTTGAGCTTTACGATGCATTCGCAGACGCGCGCGAGGATTCCAGTATCGGTGTTATACTTCTAACCGGCAAAGGTCCGGCTAAAGACGGCAAGTATGCATTTTGTTCCGGCGGCGACCAATCAATAAGAGGCAGTAAAGGTTACGTAGGTAAAGACGGTGTACCGCGTTTAAATATTCTCGACGTTCAAAAGCAAATTAGAAGCATACCCAAACCCGTTATTGCTCTTGTTGCGGGATACGCAATAGGCGGAGGACATGTGCTTCACGTTATGTGTGATCTAACAATCGCTGCCGATAATGCTATATTTGGTCAAACAGGACCAAAAGTAGGAAGTTTCGACGGCGGATTTGGCGCGAGCTATCTTGCACGAATTGTCGGTCAAAAAAAAGCGCGCGAAATTTGGTACCTCTGCCGTCAATACAACGCGCAGGAAGCTTACGAAATGGGTCTCGTGAATAAAATTGTTCCTGTCGAACAGCTCGAGGCTGAAGGAATTCAATGGGCCAAAGAAATTTTGGAAAAGAGTCCGCTTGCAATACGACTTCTTAAATCGGCATTCAACGCAGAACTTGATGGGCAGGCAGGAATACAAGAGCTTGCCGGAAACGCAACGCTCCTTTATTATATGAGTGAAGAGGCCCAGGAAGGAAAAAATGCTTACAACGAAAAACGTAAACCAGATTTCAAAAAATTTCCCAGAGTACCGTAATAATTTTATTTTTTAGGCTGATGATACAATCCCAAACAAATACCATTTCAAAATTTGAAGCGTGGGTGCTTGCGAGCAGACCCCGCACACTTGCTGCTGCTGTTGTTCCTGTTGCCGTAGGAACATCTATTGCAGTTCACGATGAGGTATTCAAACCCATCGCAGCAATTGTAGCATTGTTGTGTTCAATACTAATCCAGGTAGGTACAAACCTGGTTAACGACTTATACGACTTTCTGCACGGAACGGATAAACACGGCAGACTTGGCCCTCAACGAGCCGCAGCATCGGGATTGCTTTCGAAACAGGAAATGAAAATAGGTATATATCTTACTTTCGGAATCAGTTTTTTAATGGGAATGTACCTGGTTTATGTTGGCGGAACCTTCATTTTATTTATCGGCGTAATTTCCATTCTTGCCGGCATCGCATATACTGCCGGGCCATTTCCATTAGCATATAACGGACTTGGAGATATCGCTGTTTTCATTTTCTTCGGTTTTGTCGGTACAGTTGGAACATACTATGCGCAATCGTTAGTTATATCCGCGCTTTCTTTCTGGGCTTCAATTCCTGTTGGTGCACTAATCACAAACATTTTGGTTGTAAATAATTATCGCGACCGAGAAGAGGCCCGCTCCAACGGAAAGAACACTCTTGTGGTTATATTTGGAAAACGGTTTGGACGAATGCAATACGTATTCTTTATGCTTATTTCTTATACAATTCTTTTTGTAGTTTATTTTACGTTCAAGAGAAGTTTCCTAATTTTTCTTCCACTGCTGTCCCTTCCAATTTCGATTAGGTTGATAAAGATGATTTTTACTTTACGCGGAAGCGAGCTGAACAAAACTCTTGAATTGACAGCAAAGCTTTCCGCCATTTACGGCTTACTCTTTGCCGCAGGCATTCTTTTATGAATTTAACCGGATCTGCAATTTTCTACATAAGACCTGATTTATTTTTGAACCCGGCAAAAAAATAATGATTACCGTTTCTAATAAAACTCATTGGTTAATAGAACATGCATCAGCACAAAATTCAACGTCTGCTTTACGATCCTCCGAAGAAAAATTTCACTATAACGAATTAAACGACGAATGCATTCGGACTGCCGAACACTTCAGCAAACTCGGAATAAAAGAAAACGCGAACGTTGGAATTCTGTTCGGTCATAAAATTGACTTCTGGATAATTACTAATGCATTGTGGCTTTTAGGCGCCGTTCCGGTTCCGCTAAACTCACGCAATACACCTCAGGAAATTAATGAGCAGATTGTCATGGCGGATATCAAGTTTCTAATCGTCGACATTAATTTTCAAGAATACGCCACTCCGGGTAAATACTTTCCCTCGCTTGGACGTGAGAATATTTTTTTATTCGACCGCAAAGATGTATCTAAAAATTCTGCATTCAGCACTTTGAATTCTGAATTCGAAAAGAACCATTCCGCCCTAATATTATTTACCTCAGGCAGTTCCGGTAAATCCAAAGCGGTTGTTCATACATTTATGAGTTTATATCAAAGTGTAAAGCAGATTGATTCGTTATTCAGTCTTAGCCGCGAAGATGTTTGGCTGGCTTCTCTTCCGCTTTACCACATCGGCGGATTCATGATTCTAGTCCGTGCGCTTTTAACAGGTTCGCAAGCCGCATTTCCGGAATCATTGAAACATGAGGAGATAGCAGCCGGCATTAACCGCTACAGTCCCACACATATTTCAATTGTTCCAACAACTCTTAAACGAATGATGGAAGAAAATTTTCTTCCCAATAAAAATCTTAAATATGTTTACCTGGGCGGCGGACCATCCGATAAACAACTCTGCCTTAACGCATGCAACGCCGGCTGGCCGATTGTCAAAGTTTACGGTTCCTCGGAAACATGCTCGATGGTTGCCGCGCTCAAACCGAGTAAACTTACATTAATGCCGGAATCAAGCGGCAAACCTCTCGGGGAAAATCAAATTAGAATTTCAAACGATCCGATGAGCAGCGGCGAAATTCTTGTACACAGCACCGCTCTCTTCAAAGAATATTTTAATGATAAGGAAACAACCGATGCCAAACTAAATAACGGTTGGTTTCATACCGGCGATTACGGTAGAATTGATGAAGAAGGTTACTTGTTTGTTCACTCAAGAAGAGAAGACATGATAATTACCGGCGGCGAAAATGTAAGTGCTCAGGAAGTTGAAGAAGCAATTAAAAGCGTAATTGGAATTCGAGATGCTTTTGTTTTTGGAACAGCCGACGCAACATGGGGCCAAATAGTTTGCGCAGCTGTTACCGGAAATTTAAATGACGAAGAAGAAATCCGTAGATCTTTGAAAGAAAAATTAGCCGGCTATAAAATTCCGAAACAGTTTTATTTTTTGGAGAGCATTCCTAAAAACGAAATGGGAAAAGTAAAACGGGCGGAGCTGTTTTCGATTCTTAAGCTAAATTAGTCTTCAACTTTTCGTAAAAATCTTTCGGCAGCTCAATCTTCTCAAATCGCTCTTTCAGTACACAAACATGAACCGTCTTTGCCAAAGCGGCAAATTGATTGCTGTCTTTGTAAAATCTGTAACTAATCTCGAAAGAAGAATTTTTCAACAGGCTTACCACAACGTCTATTCTAAGTTCGTCTCCTACCTTAATTGGCTTCACGTAATCGGCTTCGGCGTGCATGATCGGCAAAATATAATCTCTATCGAAAAAGAAATCTCTTTCAGGATTAAGACTTCTTAAAAAATCTTCGTAAGCCGCGTGAACGTATTTAAATAAACTAGCATAGAAAATTATTCCCGCGGGATCGGCATCATAAAAATAAACTTTTACATTAGTGGTAAACATGAGCTCTTTCTTTTTGTTGCGCTAAATTTAAGCAACTCTTCTTCATTTGCAAACGCATCGTTACATTATTCCGAAGATTAAAGAGGTTCTTTTTCTTTGCACCGTACGTATTTGGCGTATTAATTTTTTTGTGGTTAATTTCGCACAAAATTTTTTGTCTTAACGATAGGACCTATGTCTATACTCAAAATAGTATTGCTTGCATACCTGCTCGCGTTTCAAATTGCATTTGCGCAGTCCGAGATAAAACGGGAATACTACAGCAACGGCAAACTAAAATCCGAAGGCACTTATGTAAACGGTAAGCGCAATGGTGTTTACAAGGAATATTACGAAAGCGGCAAGCTTTGGAAAGACTGGAACTATGTAGACGGAAAGGAAGAAGGCATAAGCACATGGTACTTTGAAAACGGCAAGAAGAGCATGGAGTGGAATTACCACAACGGAAAACTTCAGGGCAAATCAAAATGGTACTATGAAACAGGTCAGCTTTGGGCTGAACCAATTTACGAAAACGACGTTCAGGAAGGATTCAGCAATACATATTATAAAAGCGGTAAACTTGAAGCGGTGTGGAATTATCACAACGGAAAGCTGAACGGCATTTCCAAAATATATTTTGAAAACGGGAAGGTTGAAGTCGAACGCAATTACGTTAACGATAAGCTCGAAGGCGTAAGCAAAGTTTATTACGATTTCGGAGGCGTTGCTCTTGAGGCGCGGTACAAAAACGACCGGCTCGACGGCACCTCATATTTTTATTATCCCGACGGCACCATCAAGGTAATCGACACTTACGACAACGGGCAGATTGTTAAACGCGAACGGTTCGATTACGGCAGCAAGATTGCCAAGATTGAGCAAAATTTCGACGAGTACTACGACGAGGGAACATTAAAATCAAAAAATAATTTTCAGGAAGGGAAACGAACCGGCATCAATCTCGAATACTACGTAAGCGGCTTTCTGAAATCCAAATTGAATTACCGCGAGGATAAGATTGAAGGGCAGGGCACTTTCTATCATGACGGCGGAACGATAGCCGAGGTGGCCGAGTTTGTTGGCAATACAAGAAACGGTTTATCTACAAAGTATGATTTACGGGGAATTAAAATAGCCGAAGAATTTTACGTTAACAACTCGCGGGAAGGCACGGCAAAAACTTTTTATCTCACCGGCGAAGTTGAATCCGAAGAAACCTACCGTGACAACAGTCTTAACGGAACAAAAAAAATATTTTCCAAATCGGGCTCGCTTGTAGCCGAAGAAGATTATTTAAACGGGGCTAAAAACGGAATAACCAGGCACTACTTTCCTAACGGGAAGGTCTCGGATTTATTTGTGTTTAAGAACAACCTACTTGACGGAAAATGTTTTACTTATGATCAATCCGGCCGCGCAATTTCTTTTACGGAATATAAAGACGGGGAGATTGTTCAACCAGCAAATGCGGCACAGCCAAAGTGATTTACGCCCAGTTTGTTGATCTTGCGGTGTTACTTCAATTTTTTTATTACAAACAAATCCATAAACTCACTTCCAAAAGCTAAAGAAGGCGTGTAGTATCCCGGACCGACAGAATTATTCAGTACTCTTGCAGCGCATTCTGCCGCGCCCCTTGCGGTTAAATTATATCCCTCCATAAATTGATAAATTTCCTCTGCCATTTCGCCTTTATCGTTTTCTACTCTTCCAAGAACAAAGGTCTCAGTTGAATACCGCTCTTCTTTCGATGGGCCAGTCAAATTTTTCTTGATGTAATTAACGGCGAAATTTTTTATCAGCTTTATCCGAAACAATTTTAGCAGCGGGATTAAAATCGATCTAAACCGGAAAACCCATTTCGAAACTCCAAGATACACTTCCGCATTCGGAATTCTTGTTGAGTGATACGAAGAATAAACATCTCCCCACGGAATTGACAGTCCGTAGAATGAAAAATTTTTTGTTTGAACATTCATGGTAAACTCGCCGATCCTCGATTCAATCACTTTTCCGTCACGTCGTATTCTGCCGCTGCCGCCAAGAAATTCGAGAGTTGTTAACCATGTTCCCCGGGAAATTTTTCCGCGTTTATTTAGAAAGCCAAGTTTCAGATTGACTGCGTCCGGCATTTTTTCACTTATCCGTTTTGCCAAACAGTCGGAAGGAATGATGTCAAATCCAACGCCCGGCATAATCACGATTCCATTTTCAAGTACGCTTCTATTAAAACTATAAGCAAGATGCATGACCGGAATTTCCCCGGTGATATCGAGATAATTAGTTTTGGTGCGAAGGCACGCTTCCATCATTTCCTTTGCGGTAAATTTGAAAGGACCGGCACAATTTAAAAGCGTATGAACATCTGCGAGGGCTTCATCTAATATTTTTTCATTCTCTATTTCAAAGACACGGTGAACACACCCCCATTTTTCCGCAAGAGGTTTCAAAGATGCTTCGTTTCTTCCGGCAAGCAAAGGTTTTATTCCTCTATGCAGAAGTTCTTCAATTATCAATCGAGCTGAATAACCCGCGGCACCGTAAACCATTAACTGTTTCGGTTTTGAGCTCATATCATAAGCAGATCATTGTTGAAAATATTTTACTGACGGGTAAAATTATTTCTTTTAAAATTTAACCGAAAGACGCCGATTTAGCATATTCTTTCGTTTGATTATGATGAATCCGATAAACGGAGTACAGCGCCTTTGAACTTTGAACCACCGGGGCATGTTAAATTCCTGTATTTGAGGTAAATGGGAAGTGCTTTAATTATAATATTTCACACATCGGACTAAATGATTAAATTTGAGATGAGGGAGTTTGTGTTCGGATACCAGACAACTCTTCCGTTGCGGGAAGATATTTTTGCTGAGTTAACAATTTCTTAATCTTGATTCGACAAAAATCTTAATAATAAATTTTAATTTTACGGGTACTTTTAGTAAGATTTTTAGAACTCAAAGCGAATAAATATGCATAAGAAGAAAGTCCTTTTCATCTGCGGTTCACTCAACCAAACTTTAATGATGCACCAAATTTCAATGCAGATGAACGAGTACGATTGCTGCTTCACTCCTTATTACGGAGATAAATTTCTTAACTTCTGCGCCAAACTCGGTATTCTGGATTTTTCAATACTCGGCGGAAGTTTTAGACGGAATACCGAAAATTATCTTCGCCGCCACAATCTGAAAATTGATTACCGCGGTTTGAATAACGATTACGACCTGGTATATACATGTTCGGATTTAATCATTCCTAAAAATATTCGCGATAAAAAAATAATCCTTGTTCAGGAAGGAATGACCGATCCGGAAAATATCTTCTTCCATCTTATAAAATATTTTAATCTTCCAAGATGGATTGCAGGCACATCGGCAAACGGTATATCCAACTTATACGATTTATTCTGTGTAGCATCCGAAGGTTATAAGGATTTCTTTATTCGCAAAGGCGCTAAATCTAAAAAGATTCTCGTAACCGGTATACCCAACTTCGATAACGCGCGGCAGTATCTAAACAACGATTTCCCTCACAGGAATTTTGTCTTAGTTGCCACATCCGATTCCCGCGAAACATTCAAATACGAGAACAGAAAAAAATTCATAAAACAATGTTTAGAAATTGCCGACGGTAGGCAATTAATTTTTAAGCTCCACCCAAACGAGAAATTCGACAGGGCGATTCGGGAAATAAATAAATACGCACCCGGCGCGTTGGTATTCACAAAAGACAATACGAATCACATGATTGCTAACTGCGATATTCTTATCACAAAATATTCATCGGTTGTTTATGTAGGAATGGCTCTTGGCAAAGAGGTTCATTCTGCTTTTGATTTGGAAGAATTAAAAAGATTAGTGCCTCTGCAGAACAATGGAACATCTGCAGAGAGAATTGCTCGAATTGGTACTTATCTTCTTGAGGAACCGAACACTACTCTTGATGATATTCACGCAGAGTTTGATTTAAAAACTGCATAGGTTTACCGGAAGTATGAGCAAAGAAACCGGCGACATATTATTTGCGCTGCTATTGCTGAGCGGAATTATAGTTGTATTTGTTTGGATAGCGAGAAAGATAAGGGCAAGAGGCGGAAGTATGATGCATACTGTTTTTGGCGCTACATACGAATTGCAGAACACCGAGAAAAGAGCCGCAATAGAACAACTGGTGGATCAAAAAGTTAAGAAGATGGAAGAACAGGAAACCGACGAACCGAAAGATAAAGCCGGTGAAACCAAATGAAGATAGTTACCGTCATACAGGCACGAATGTCTTCTTCCCGCCTACCGGGTAAGGTGTTGCTTCCAATTTTAGGTAAGCCCATGCTTATTAGGATGATCGAGAGAGTTCAGGCGGCAAAGTTAATAGGTCAGCTTGTTGTTGCTACCTCTACAAACACCGATGACGACGAGATTGAAAAATTATGTGCAGAGGAAAATTTGATTTGCTATCGCGGTCATCTTACAGATTTACTTGACAGGCATTATCAGGTTGCAAAAATTTATAATGCCGAAGCAGTAGTAAAAATTCCATCCGACTGCCCGCTAATAGATCCTATGGTGATTGATAGAGTATTGCAAAAATTTATTGATAACGACGACTATGATTTTGTAAGCAATCTTCACCCGGCAACTTACCCGGACGGCAACGACGTGGAAATTATGTCGTTTGAATCTTTGGAATGCGCCTGGAAAGACGCTACAAAAGATTACGAACGCGAACACACAACGCCGTTCATCTGGGAACACAACGAGAACTTCTGTATAGGCAATGTTGAATGGGAAACAGGTCTGGATTATTCCTCTACCCATCGTTGGACAATCGATTTTCCGGAAGATTATGAATTCATTAGAAAGGTTTATGCCGAGCTTTTTCCGGTTAATCCGCATTTCTCCTTGCAGAATATTTTAGACCTCATAAAACAAAAACCCGAAATCGCAGAAATTAATTCACAGTATCTTGGAAAGTATTGGTACGAAAAACATCTTGACGAATTAACTAACATTGACGAATACAAAAACAAGCTGAAGAAAAAATGACAAAGAAAGAACTAAGACAATTAAAGGAAACCTCGCTTAAAGTCCGCGAACATATTGTACGCATGAGCGGCAACGGCGGATGCTTTATAGGCGCGTCGCTTTCCTGCGCAGATTTGATTGTATACCTCTACAAGAAATTTTTGAATGTCTTGCCTAAAAATTTCAAAGACCCGAAACGGGATTATTTCTTTTTATCCAAAGGTCACGACGTTCCCGCAGTTTACGGAACTTACGTTGAAATGGGATGGCTTGAAGAGAAGCGTTTGAAAAATCATCTTAAAACGAACGACTATATTTATTGGCACCCGAACCGTAATATTCCAGGCGTTGAATTTCACTCCGGCTCGCTCGGGCACAACCTTTCTGTTGCAAGCGGTATCGCCATCGATTGTAAGTTGCGTAAACAAAAGAACAAAATCGTAGTTGTGGTTGGCGACGGTGAACTCAATGAGGGTTCGATGTGGGAAGCAATGCTTGTTGCCTCTGCATATAAACTTGATAACCTGCTCATCATTGTTGACCGAAATCAATTCCAGGCTAATATGCAGACCGAAGATTTAATACCGCTTAAACCTCTCAACAAGAAATTCGAAGCTTTTGGCTGCAGCGTTAAGAAAATCAACGGCCATAACTTTGAAGCTATGGAAGATGCGTTCAAGAAATTTCCTTTCGAGAAAGGGAAAGTCTCCGTAATTGTAGCCGAAACGGTTAGAGGCAAAGGACTGCCGAGTATTGAAAAACGCGCAGATCGATGGTTTGTAAATTTCAAAGATGAGGAAGTCGAACAGCTTCTTCAGGAACTTCACGGCAAAAGAAAAGCTCACTTAACTTCCAAAACAATTGTGGCGAGATAGACATGACATATGAAGATTTATTACTTGAACTAATCCGTAAAGATGAAAAATATATTGTAATGACTTCGGAAAACCGGGCGGCAATGAGGAATCTTCCTTCAAGAATAAAAAATCATTTTATCGATACCGGAATTACCGAACAAACACAAATCGGAATGGCAGCGGGATTAGCCCTGCGTGGAAGAGTTCCGATAGTTCACGCCCTTGCAACTTTTCTAACGATGCGCGCTTTCGAATTCATTAGAACCGATGTAGGAATCGGGAATCTGCCGGTGAAAATTGTTGGGGCTGTACCGGGATTCTTATCCGACGGCAACGGGCCGACTCATCAAGCAGTTGAAGACGTTTCTATAATGCGCGGAATACCTAATGTAGGTGTTTTTTGTCCTGCCGACGAAGACGATATGTTGAAGGGTTTGCCAAAAGTTTTTGCAGATAATTCCCCGTTTTACATCCGGTTCAACAATACAAAACCGCTCGTAGAGCATTCGAAATTTGAGATCGGCAAAGCGGAAGTCTTTGGAGAAGGCGTCGATGTTGCAATTCTCGTTTACGGTTTCCTTTTCGGCCAGGCATATAAGGCAAAAGAAATTTTGGAATCTCAAGGAATCGCCGTGCGTTTAGTAAACCTTAGAACACCGAAGCCGATTGACGAGGCAGCCATCTTAAAAGCCGTTGATGAATGTAAAACAATTGTAACTGTCGAAGATCACTTTATAACAGGCGGTCTTTACTCGATATTGGCGGAAGTTCTTCTTAAAAATAAAAAGACGGCGGATGTTTTACCGCTCGCATTAATGAACAAATGGTTTAAACCGGCGCTGCTTAATGATGTGTTGGAATATGAAGGTTTTACCGCCGAGCAGATCGCGGAAAAAATTTCGAATAAAATAAAAGCAGCAAACAATTAACGTTCACGGGAGTAAAAAATGCCAAATAAAATTTCTCTTAAAAACGATTTTCCCGAAATAACAAAGTCGGATGAACTTTATAACCGCGCGCTCGGATTGATTCCTTCAGTCACACAAACATTGGCTAAGGGTCCGGGTCAATGGACAAAAGGCGTTGCCCCGAAATATCTTGTTAAAGGAAAAGGTTCGCACGTGTGGGATGCCGACGGAAATGAATATATCGATTTCATGATGGGAGTCGGCCCACTTTCGCTCGGTTACGCGTATCCCAAAGTTGACGAGGCGATTAAGAAACAATTGGAAGACGGTATAACATTCTCCATGATGCACCCGCTTGAAGTTGAAGTTGCCGAGATGATCCGTAATATTATTCCTAACGCGGAAGCAGTTCGCTACAGCAAGACCGGCGCAGATGTTACAAGCGCTGCCGTTCGTTTAGCACGCGCCTATACCGGCAAAAATAAAATACTGTGCTGCGGCTACCACGGCTGGCACGATTGGTACATAGCGGTTACAGCACGCAATCGCGGAATACCTGAAGCCGTTCAGGCAATATCTTACACATTTAGTTATAATGATATCGATTCGGTAAAAAATTCAATCGACGACGACATCGCCGCGGTAATTCTTGAACCGGTGGTGTTTGAAGAACCTAAAAATAATTTTCTTCATAATCTTGCGGAGCTTTGTAAAGAAAAAGGAATTGTTTTAGTAAATGAAACAAAGATGTAAATAACGTAAGATTGCTTCGCTCGAGGACCTATCTACCGACGGGCAGGCTCGGTTACAATGACAATCAACTCGTCATTGCGAGG
>JAKAHQ010000019.1 GCA_021814855.1 Bacteroidota bacterium
TCAACGGCGCTGGCAACCTCGGAAGTTTGAGAGCTTTGTTCTTGAGCACCGGCAGCCATTTCTTCGCTGCTCGAAGATATTTGGTTACTTGCGCTGGCTGTGGCTTGGACCGATTCGGTAACTTGAGTTATTGTATCGGTCAGAGATTGAGCAACCGAGTTAATACTATTCTTTATTATTTGATGATCTCCCTTGTAATCACTTGTTATTCTTACCGTCAAATCGCCAACCGATATTTTTTCAAGGGCTATTACGCCTTCTTTTATTGGAGCGAGCATAGCGTCTAAGGTTGCGTTTATTCCTTGTATTATTTCTTTGTATCCGCCGCTGTATTTAAGTTCGTCGCCTCTCTCGGAGGATCTGCCTTCTGCCGCGGATTTTGTCAAAGAACCGACTTGGGCAATTAAGCTTCGAAGTGTTTCAATTACTTTATTCATACTCTTCGAAAGAATATCTTTATCGGATTTCACTTTTGCCGTGTTGGCCAGTTCTCCGTTGGAAATAAATTCCGCAACATTGCTTTGATCTCGTATCGATTCAACTATCGACTTAAATGATTTTTCGAGCATACCTATCTCGTCGTTGCCTGCAGACTCAATTTTTACTTCGGCGTCGCCTAAGGCAAGTTGATCGGCTATCGATGTGAGTTTTTTAATCGGCTTGTAAACAATCTTAGTAAAGAAATATCTCAGAACAATTGATCCGCCCAAGAAAATAATAAGACTTACAATAAAGGCAGAGATTCTGCTTGAAGCCAGCGCGGAGTTCACATCGTCGGTATTCAATCCAATTAAAACAGTTCCTTCTTTTTCTCCGTTGGATAGTATTGGAGTTAAAGACAATATAATTCCGTCGTCGTTGTAGGATGCCGTATTACTTGAAATCAGTTCGGATACTTTGCTTACAAAAGGAGAATATTTGCTTTCGTTATAAGCGGCAAATTTTTTACCGTCCTTTTTAAGCACAATTGCAAAATCCACATCACGTATTTGCTTGAATGCTTCGAGCAAGGTGTTTACCGATGAAGCTTCGTCGAACACAAGTCCCGCCTCCGATGATTTGGCAACCATTTGAGCTACCACTTTAGCTTTTTCGAGCTGTGTGTCCGTCATCTCGACTTTCTGTTTTAGAGGAAAGTAAAGGAACAGAAACAAAGCAACGATAAAGAAGGTAACTCCAAGCAAGAGCTGGAATTTTTGTCTGATTCCCATTTGATTAAATCTTTTCATAACTATTCCTCTTAATTATTGTATTACCTTTGCAATTTTCAATAGATCTGCAGCTAATTCCTGACCTTCCGCTTTAAGCTGAGACATGTTAATTAGTATTTTAGGTTTGCCTCCTTCAACGGTTAATCCTATTGCCACTTTACCTGATTCCACATAAGAGGCATCTCCGGAAATTGAAAGGACACCCTTGGAAGCAGTTTGCTGTTTGGTGGAAGGGGCGCCGGAAACAAGATAGACGACTGAAACACCGCCGGGTACTTGGCTGCCGCCGGCGGCTTTAACATTAATGCCGGCTTCTTTGAAAGCCGAAACAATATCCTCACCGCCTCCGAGAACGGCAACTTCAACTCCCTTGGATTGAAGCGTTTTATCGAATGCAAATATCTTTTTGAAGAGCGCCGCTTGCAAATTTGCCGGAACATCCTGGGCATAACTATTCACCGTCATTGTTCCCAGAGTAAGCAGCGTAATAAAAATCATTTTATATTTTATTGAAAAAACCGTTTTCATTTTTTTCTCCGACCATTCTGTAAAATATTTTTAATTATTCAAGGATGGGATAGTTTAAATCCCATCCTCATGAATCCCCCTCGGTTATAAATTTAATCCGACGCTTGCATAAACTGCGGTACCAGACTGCACCGGCAATGTATTAACCCATCCGCGGTTAAACTCCGTATAATTGTATTCTGTGTTTAAGAGGTTCTTTACGTAAACATTTAGTTCAAGCGGTAATGATGTAGGCAGTTTATAGTTGAGATTGACGCTAACTAAATCCACTGCGTTGGCAGCCGGATTAAGTTGTTTGCCTGCATTTTCTTTCGGCTTTCCAAAGTAAGTGTTGTAAATTCCTGCGGTCAGACCAAATTTTGTTTTATAGAATGCACCGACCTTAAACATAAAAGTTGGAATATAAACCATAACGGTATTTTCATCTGCGTTATTTTGAATAGTTGCCGAACCTGTAATAAAAATACTTGAAGAAATTGAAGTCTTGCCTTCAAACTCAAAACCATTCATATGCAAATCACCTTGATTAACATAAGTAGTAATACCGGGTTTGTTTGGCACAGCCTGACGTGTAATAGAGTTTGAATATGCACTGTTGTAATAAGTAAGTGAAAGTTCACCCTTTTTTGAGGAGTAGAATAATTGAATATCGAGTGTTGCAATTTTTTCTGGTGTTAGATTAGGATTACCTGTGATTGTCGAGGCATGTAATAATTGTTCACCTGGCCATGGAGATCTAAAAGCACTTGAGTATAAAGCTTTAACACCAAACTCACTAGAGAAATTACAGATGGCTCCAATTCTTGGAACAAAATCCCAGGAGCCGCCGTCGGGTTTATTTAATTGACCGCCAGCAATAAGCTTTAATAATTCAACCGGCCTATAGTCAGCTTGCAGGTAAGCTGATAAATTTGTTTGATGATATGGACTTATTACATCACCAGTAGGAGCAGTATTTTTATTCCTGGAATCTACAATACCGCCAAATACAAGATTCAAATCTTTAGCAAGCTCTCCATTTAAAGTTACTTCAACTAAGTAATCAGCATTAGAATGATGGTCCGCAGGAACAGCGGCTTCATCATCAAATTTTAAATCTGATCCATTCTCAGTTAAATTAACCGACGCTTCCCATGCATCGCTGAATTTGTGTGAGTACCCCAAATTTAAGAACACACGTTCATACTTGTTTTTGCCCGCATAAGTTGTATAGGGAAGAATGCCGAGAACATCTTGAACATCGTTTGTATAAAAGCCGAAGAAGGATAGTTCTTTGTATGATAAATCTACGGCAAGACCAAGATTTTTTTGACCATATTTTAAATTAGCCGGTGAATTCGGAAATCCCGGACGAACTGTCATCGCGCTGTAATCCCAGCCATCTATATTATCAATTTTTGCACTAAGTTTTGCATTAAAATCATCTTTAACGTATGAACCTGATAATACACCCTTAATTGTTCCGAATGATCCCGCGGTTACTTTTGCCCCGAACGAGGAATTACTATTATCATTTTTTGTAATAACGTTTATAACACCTACAAAAGCATTTGAACCGTAAAGAACCGATCCCGGTCCACGAATGATCTCAATTCTTTCAATCATTTCAACAGGGAAACCAGTAAATACAGGTGCATCAAGCCCTCCCTGTATGCCGTCTCTTGTTGGTCTTCCGTTAATAAGAAGAAGAACATGGCTGTTGTAGTGTGTTCTTAGATCTCCTCTCATTACGGTAAGATTATTCGGGAATAGAGATGAACCTAAAGTTTGAATAGATGTGGCTCTTTCAAGAATATCCATGAGATCGTTTGCGCCGAAATATTTTATTTCGTCGGCGGTAATTGTGGTGATTACTCCGGGCGCGTCTGTAGTTTTTTCTGCTTTTTTGGACGCGGTAGTTACCTGCATATTAAGCAAGTCTTCCAGATTCATCTCGGATAATTTTTGTGCGTTGTTTTGGTCTTCCTGAGCCCGAACCGTAACGGCTATACCGGATATTAATGCCAAGAAAACTATCATGGAAATTGTTCTTGCTAGTTTCATAGTATTACTCCTAATTGTTTATTGATTTTATTTTTTACCGAATTAAGTATTTGCGTTTTTAAAATCGATTATTACAATTATGCTGCATCAATTAATTTCTCTTTGTCTGAAGTTGTAAGAATTTTATTCAGGTCGATAAGAATGAGCAACCTGTCCTCCAATTTCCCAACTGATTTAATGAATTCGGAATTGATGCCGGAGACCAATTCCGGAGGGGCTTCGGTTACGCTTGCGGGAATTCTGAGAACTTCACTTACCGCATCAACTATAAAACCGATGGTTCTTCTTTCTATTTCAACAACTATAATTCTTGTATCCTTATCGTGCTCTTTTCTCGGTAACCCTAACCTCAGTCGTAAATCGATAACCGGAATAACTCTTCCACGCAGATTAATAACCCCCTCTACAAAATCTGGAGAGTTAGGCACCTTAGTGACCTGGGTCATCTTGTTAATTTCCTGCACGTTAAGAATATCAACCCCAAATTCCTCGTTTCCTATTTTGAAACTGACGAGTTGAAGAAGTTCGGATACTTCGTTTTGCTGTTTTATGCCAGACATGTTTTATTCCTTATTTATTTTTTATTACCGGAAGTGTTACGATGCACTTGGTGTAACGATTGATTTCGCTTGTAATCCGGAAGCTACCTCTATAGTATTCGGTAATCTTTTTAATCGTAACAAGTCCTAAACCAAGGCCTTGTTGTTCATAAAATTTTCGCTCGTGCTGCGTAAACGGAAGGAATTCCAGTATCTGCTGATTTGTCATTCCGCGGCCGTTATCCGTAACTTCTATCTGGTACAAATTGTTTTTTATTTCGCCGCATAAAGAAATGGGAGTGCCGTTACCGGAAAATTTCATTGCGTTTGCGAGCAGTTCTTCAATTATGAATTCCAAGTCCTCGTGCTCGATACATAATTCTGCCTCGATCATATTGATTTCTAAATCGCCGGTTCTTTCCGAGTATTCCGCTAATTTTTTTGTTATAATATTTACCGCACTAAGAACATGCGACGGAATAATTTCTACTGAGGCGCCCTGGTTTTTAATTCCTATTCGCGATTGGATATCGGCGTACTTAATAAACTTGCCGAGTGTTTTATTGAGCCGTAATCCGGCAAGCTTTATCTGGGAAAGCATAAAGAAAATTTCCTGCTCGGAAAATGTTTTATAATTTTCAATAATTAAATCCGGGTAACCTACAATAGACACAATTGGAGTAGTAAGTTCGTGGGGTATGAAAGCGGAAATATTGTCGCAGATATGTTCGAATTTAATATCCATCTTTTCTTTCTTCTTCAGTTGGGTTTCGATGGAAAGTATTAAATCTCTTGCTCGGAAAGGTTTTGTTATATAATCTTCGGCGCCGTGTATCATGCCGGAACGGATATCGGCATAATCTGCTTTTGCCGTAATAAAAATAAACGGTACCGTCGAAGTTGTTAGTATTGATTTTACATGTTCAAGCACACCGTAGCCGTCAACGTTGGGCATCATAATATCCGATATTATAAGATCGGGTATTTCATGCTCGAGAAAGCGTATTGCAACCAGCCCGTCTTCCATTGGAATAGGATAATAACCCGCATTCTCAACAATCTCTGTGATGCTTTCCCTGACCTCTTTATCGTCCTCAATTATCAGTATCTTTTTTCCTGCCGGCATCAAAAACCTTTAATGATTTTCATGCGTTATTTTCGTGAGATTCGACAGGAGCTTAACTTAAATGAAGTGAGCGAATCATATCCGAAGTAAACGCGAAATTGTTGCAGTAAAGACAACCGGCAAAATTCCGGGCTGTTCCCGTTCTAAATGCTTACTAAGGAATTTTATTCAAACCGATTGAAAATATTTCTTGTGTGCAAGAGGTTTTAATTCTGTGGGGAGCTAATCGTAGGAAAATAATTATTCGGGAAAGGGAATTTTATTCTGCCGGATAATATTGAATTACAATGACAAGTTGGTTCTTAATTTACTCGCATATCTTTGGCTGGCTATGAATTTTTCAGTGCAGCCGGTTAAATAAATTGCGTAGGATCTGTTATACCACTTTTCAATCTTCTCCATGCGGTTGATATTTATAATTACCGAGCGGTGTATTCTTAAAAAAATATCCTGCGGCAATTGTTCTTCCCATTCTTTTACGAGCTTGCGTTTTAAAATTTTTTCGCCGGAAACCAAACAGATGCTTGAGTATTCACCTTCGGCTTTTATGTAGAGAATATCTCCTACTCTTATAATCTGCGGTTTGTTTTTAACAGTGAAAAATAATTTGCTGTTTTCGGTCAACTTTAATTCTTTTTCTTCAATCGTTTTTATAGCAGCGTCGCTTTGAGCATTTTGCGCCATGGAAAATTTTGCAAGCTTGTTCTCTATTGTTTTTAACAGACTTGCCGCCCTGAACGGTTTTGTAACATAATCGTCGGCGCCTAAATCCATCCCTTCTCTAAAATCCGTAATCTCTGCCTTTGCCGTAAGGAATATAAACGGTAGATTGATAAATACCGGGTCTTCCTTAAGACCCTTTATTACTTCGTAACCGTTCATTTGAGGCATCATTATATCGCAAACTATCAAATCGGGTTTTAGCTCGCGCGCTAATTGGAGACCCTCTTTGCCGTCGGACGCGGTAAAAACAATATACTTGTTGTTCTCGAGTAATTCTCTGATAAAACCTTTTACCGATGTTTCATCCTCGATAACTAAAATTTTTTTTGACATCTGTTTAAACCGTTAGAATTTTTCTATGGTGTTAAAATCAACATACGTAATTTTTGAATATAAAGCATTATGAAAAAAAATTTGCCGGCACTATTCTTTGCGTTCTAAATTCTCTTTGTCTATCCGCTCAAATGGAAAGAATATTCTCATTTGTGTCCCTTCGTTAACTTTGCTCAGGATGGATAGAGTGCCTCCATGGTTTTCCACTGATCTTTTTGTTATTGATAAGCCCAAACCGGTGCCGGAAATATTTCCGACATTCTTCCCTCTATGAAACGGCTCGGTTAAATAAGGCAGGTCGTTTTCGGGAATGCCTATGCCCTCATCGCTGACCGCCAGTACAATGCCGCCTTTTTCTTCGCTTACCCGTACAATAACTTTTCCGCCTTCGGGGGAATATTTTACGGCATTGGAAATAAGATTCGACGCAATTTGCGTGATCATTTTCTTGTCAAAATAAAACACGCGTTTTTTGGGGAGGTATTCATAAATAAAGTGTATGTTCGACGAAAGCGATAATGAAGCGTTTGAAATTCTATCGCTTAAAAGATCGTGCAGGTTCACTTTTTCAGGTGTAAATTTACCACGGTCTTGATCTTCCCGGTTTACTGTAAGAACGTCGTTGATCAATTCGGTCATGTATTCAACGGATTTTTGTATGTTGCCCAGGTACTGCATGTATTTATTTTCGGGCCATTTGCGGCCGTACAGCTCCAGCAAATCGGCAGAAGCCAATATCGAGGTAAGCGGGGTTCTAAACTCGTGAGAAGCAACAGAAATGAATCTTGATTTCATTTGGCTTAATTCTTTTTCTTTTTTTAGCGCTTCTCTAACCTCTTTTTCTAAATTTTTTAGATTGGTTATATCGAGCATTATTCCAAGAATTCCTTCGATAGCACCGTTGCTGTTGTAATAGGCGGAACGATAAAGGAGCATCTCGAACGAAGAACCAGTATAATTCTTAGTTGTTATTTCATAAGATTGATTCTGTCCGGTTGATAGCAGCTCATCGTCTTTTTGATCTACGAATTGCATAGCAAATTCGGATGGGATTTGAAAAATATTTTTCCCGATCAATTCTTCCCGCTTCAGCCCGACGAAATTTTCGTACGCTTTGTTGCAGCCGCGGAATTGTTTTTTCGTATCGCGTATGAAAATAGGATTGGGGATTGTATCGAGCAGTGTATTTAAAAATGTTACCTGATCTTGAATTTTTCCTTCGGCTAATTTTAATTTTTCAAGTTCGTCCTGTAGGCGCCTGTTCACATTATCAAGCTCCCTCGTTCTTTTTTCAACAAGGTTTTCAAGTTGAGTTCTGTATTCGTCAAGTTGTTTTTCGGCATTCCGCCGTTCGGTAATATCCCTGGCTACCCCGACAAGGGCATACGCCTGGCCGTTTTCATTTAATACATTTGACGTAGTTAGATAAATTGGTAGCTCTGAGCCGTCTTTCCGAACATTGATTAGTTCCCCAGACCAGCCGCCTCCAATTGTTCCCAATCTTATTTCCTCCAGAACCGGTTAAGGGTTTTTATTCGAATGCACTATGGAAATATTTTTCCCGATAAGCTCGCTCTCTTTGTAACCATACGTTTTTGTGAATGCCTCGTTGACATAGATAAGATCGTTATTCAAATCCGTAATACTTATTGCGTCTCCGGCGCTTTTAACCGCCTGGGCCAGGAGCTGTACTTTTTCCTCGGCTATTTTTCTATCCGTTATGTCAGTAGTAACTCCAACCAAAGCGTATATAGATCCTTTTTCGTCGTATAACGGGGAAGTGCTGAGGAAAATAGGAAAATGAGTTCCGTCCTTTTTTTTGTTGAGTAACTCTCCGGACCAACCGCCGTTCAATGTTCCTTTTCTAACCTCGTTAACTGTCGGCTCCGGTTCCAATTCCGATCTGACAATTTTTATGTTTTGACCAAGTAATTCCTCTCTTGTATATCCGTATATTTTTAAGAATGCGTTATTAACAAAAAGCAGGTTTTGATTTAAATCCGTAATTGTAATACCCTCGCTTGTATTATGAATAGCGTGGACAAGCAGTTCCACTTTTTCTTCGGCTATTTTTCGGTCGGTTATATCGCGAAGTACATTCCGGTACTCTAAAACGTTCCAATCCTTGTCGCGTACAATTCTTGTAATTTGTTCAACCCAGTAAAAAGAGCCGTCTTTTTTTACCACTCGAAATTGTATTGACGCGTCAATTGTCTCATCGTTAAGTTTATCCTGGTAAAATTTCATTACCCGATTGAAATCGCTTTTGTATATTATGATAAACGATGATTTTCCGATGTAGAAATCGGCCGGGTTTCCAAAATGAGAAATTACATTGGGGCTAATGTAAATCGTTTTCCAATCCTTATTGCTTATATAAAAAACTTCGTTTATGCTTTCCACCAGATTCCGGTATTTCCGTTCGCTTTCTTTTAAAGCGATTTCGGCTTTTGTCCTTTCTGTAATATCTTCTACTGTTCCTTCATAATAAAGAACATTGCCGGTCTCATCAAATATGCATTTGGCGTTTTCGCGTACCGTTACTGCGGTTCCATCTCTTCTTATCCATTGGGCTACCTGATCCGAAATATGGCCGTTGGACTCTATGGCTTGTTTAAATTTTTTCCTGTTATAAAAGTCTTTGTCGAACCCATCTCTTTCCAGATTTCTGTTTTCGAGTTCTTCAAAAGAATCGAAGCCCAGCATTCGTATAAGCGCGGGATTGGCAATTAATATTTTGCCGCCAGGTGTTGTTCTGTAAATTCCAATCAACGAATTTTCAAACAGGTCCCTATACCTTCGTTCGCTCTTTATCAGTTCTTCTTCAATTTCTTTTTTGGGAGTAATATCGGCAACAAAACCTTCTATAAATTTACCGGCGTCGTTTATATTCCTTATTATATGCGCAGTCAAATGAATCCAGATTAAGGAGCCGTTCTTCTTTTTCCATTTAAAATCGTGACTAAAATTACCGTAGCTATTTTCGTATTTATTTAAAAGAACGGTTCGTTCATTTTCGTCGTAATAAATATCCTTCAAGTTTACCTGTTTTACTTCTTCAACAAAATTGTAACCCAGGATCCGGGCAAAGGTTAGATTGCTTATTATAATATTCCCGTCGAGATCGGCTACATAAATTCCAATCGGCGCAAAGTCAAAAATGCCTTTGTATTTCGATTCCGATTCTCGCATGGCATTTTCAATGTTGATGCGAACATTTATCTCCGATCGCAGTGCAAAGTTGGATTCCTCAAGTTCCTTGGTTCGCTCTTGAACCTTCTCTTCAAGTTGTTTCTGAATGGATAAAAGTTCTTCCTCGGAGCGTTTTCGTTCGCGCAAATCCCTTATAATCAACAGAAAAAATTTTTCTTTGTTGGTCTGTCCGTATGTTATGGAAGGCACTATTGAAACCGGGATTTCGGTTTTATCCGATCTGATTAACCGGGTTTCAAATTCTTTGCCCGTAAACGTGTCTGCAGATAATTCTTTAAGAACCGAATCAGGCGGTATATAATTGATTACTTTTTTTCCGATCACTTCAACATCTTTGTAACCGGCTGCGGAAAGAAATGACTTATTGGCAATAACAATATCGCCGTGCTGATTTACAACCAATAAAAGATCTTCGACAGCTGAAAAAACCTTGCGAATCATTGCGAGCGCATCGGTTCTAAAGAAATTATTTTCATGCAAGGATATGGAAAGAAATGCCGCACCGATTAAAAACGAAAAGGAGTCGAGCGGAGGCAAACGATAACCCATTTGAGGCAGTAACCCGTTGGAAACGAAACCAGTTAAAGCCGGTAAAGAAATTCCAACTATCGTCAATAAAATATTTTTTCTCAGAATCCTGCTTTTTTGATTCGAGTAATATTTAATTAGTAGGAACAGCGCGGTAAAGTTGTAAAGAAGAAAAAGCAGAATAACGAGCAGCGGCAGCGATCCGGAGGCCGCCGTAAATTCCCAGCCGTAATATTCTTTACTTACGTTTTTGTAGAGGGCATCGGAAAAGAGATGAAATAAAGATATAACTGTTGACGGAAGGAACAAAAGTGTTTTTAGATACCGCGCGTCTAAAATATTATTGCCGGTTAAATTTAAAACGAACAAAAGAAGTACTGCGCTAAAGAAAGGCCATATTAGAGAGGCCTTCAGCCAAAACATTGCAGTTTCTAAATCGGCGGCGGTCAGTCTAAAGTATTCGCAAAACGCCGTGTACGCCGTCATGAGCATTAATACGAAAAAAATTCTGTTGAGTTTATTCGATTGGCTTTGGGAATAAATTATTGTTCCAAGAAATACGGCAACAGGAACGTTTATAATATTAAGAAATGCGAACAGATTCATCCATCGAACGCCGTCTTAAGTTTTTTGTTTTGCTTTCATCAAGCGGTTGTCTCATAAAAATAAACAATTCGCGTTAGTTTAGTTAAACACAAATTCAAAACCAATTATATGCCAGCCGTTATAATCTTTTTCATCGAACAAGGAATTAAAGATTAGTGATATTCAGCACACTGGCTAAATATATGCATATTAATAGGAAGATTAAAAATTCCAAGTTTTAGTTTATCCATTTCAACCCCGGGAAATTTGACCAACCGCTTCATCAAATTCATTT
>JAKAHQ010000020.1:0-5453 GCA_021814855.1 Bacteroidota bacterium
CGCTCATTCCGTCGTCACTTTGATTGCCGAAAATATCATAACCGTAGTTGTTAACAGCATTCTTTATTAGGTATGATCTTTTATAAGCATCCAAGTCAGCTTGAGAAGCATTAGGATTGGCTTTCTGCCAATTATATATGTTTAATGCAATATTTTGAGTATTAACACCGCTCCAGTTTCTCAAAGTGTACTGAGTATACTCGCCGCCTACTTTGAATGAATGTGCTTTTCCTACCAGGAAGTTTAAAGCACCGCTGAAGTTAATGTTATGTCTATTAAATTGGGAAAATGAAGTACCTATCGAACCATTTCTAGCAAATGTGAATCCCATTATGTTTGCAGCAGACGGAACAACATAACGTGTTGATGCGCGGTCTGTAACACTTGACAAATCGAATGGACCTCTTGGAATTGTCCAGCCGGTAGCAGCGCTTGCAACGCTATCGCCGTATGCCCAGAAATTATCGCCTAAACCAGGCATATAGTTTTTATTTGTTTGTAAGTAATAACCGCCGGTTAATTCATAGTACATAGTTGGACTTAAAACATGAGTAATCTTTAGCGTAAACGCGCCGTTGGTTTGATCGTTACGACCATGACGGGTTTGCATGATGTTGGTAATACCGCCGTTTAAATCTTGATTGAATGCCGTATATGTTCCGGATAATCTTATCAAAATCGGTTTGAAATCAAAATTCATAGTAGCAGTATAATTGTATGATTGACTCTGAACGCCCTGTAGCGGACCCGCGGGGTAAACCAGATTTACGGTATCTCTTGAGTTTGGATCGCCGACTAAACCAAGATTAGCACCCGGCCATGGATAAGGATTATTATCTAAATTATAGATGTAATCAAAGTTTGCGAAGAACTTAACCTTATCGCTTAAAAGAGGACCGCTTAATACAGCGCTGGTTTCATTATAACCCCATGTATAAGCGCCGAGACGTTTTTTGCCGTCGAAAGCATCTTTACCGCTTCTGAATGAGAAGTTATCTGTAATTACTTCTAAGCTTGCTTTTAGTTCCGGTCCACCGCTTCTTAATTGAGTACGAATAATACCGGCATTAGCTCCGCCGTATTCCGCCGTATAACCACCGGCTTGAACTTGAATTTCTTCAACTGCATCTTGAGATAAACTTACTGCACGACCACCCGCAATTGGGTTGGTTACGTTAACACCTTCCAAATAATATCCAACTTCATCCTGGCGACCGCCGCGGATGTATACGTTACCGCTTTGTACAACAACACCGGCAGTTAAACCGATAATGTTTGTAACGCCGCGAACAGGCAAAGATTGAATATCATCGCTCGATGTAATTCTTACTGCATTAGTATTATCTTTTTGAATAATAGGTTTTTGAGCTACAATTTCTACAGTGCCGACTTGAATATCTTCACTTGGTAATTGTATAGATACATAAGCCGTTAGGTCGGCATTAACTCTTACATTAGATAATGTAATCGACTTATAACCTACATAGGAAGCTTTTAAAGTATAAGTTCCGGCTTCCAGGTTTTGTATGAGAAATTCACCGTTTGCATCCGTATTAGCACCAAATGTAGAACCAACAACTGTTACATTGGCACCAATCAATGCCTCTCCCGTTTGCAAATCGACTACTTTTCCCTTAATTCTACCTCTTGTGCCTGCATTAAGAAAGACAGGACAGAGGGCTAGAATTAACAAAAAGTAAAAAATCTTTCGATGCATATTTTACTCCTTATTTGTTGATTAAATTAAGAAAGGGTTTTCGAAATGATAATACTCTAAAACAATTTTCAATAACAGCCTCCTATTTTAGAAGTGTTCTTTATTAAATTATTTAAAACTTCCGCAAATGATGGTTCCAAATAAATACCCTCTACTTAACGGAACCATCCACCTCGTACTACAGTCTAAAGAATCAAAAAAACAAGCGTAATATTTACAATAAAAACAATATTACGTTATCCAAAAGTGATGCTTACTGAAAGTTTTGCTTTTTGCCCAAAAACGCAGTGAGGCCTTTTATTTTTAATCGAATTTAACACTGTGTAATAACTTTGTCAAGGTTTTCTTATCGCATTTAATTTTGCAAAATAATTCAAGTTTGATGATAAAAACTTGTTTTATATTCCAAAAAAATTATTAACTTCTTCTAAAATCAGGATCAATTAATAATTGATCCTGCAATCAAAATTTAACGCCGTCTTCATTATAAATTGAAATGCCGCCTTTATATGTTGAAAACCATTTATTGTTTTTGTTATCTACATAAATAGAAAAAATCATATTGTCTTTTAATTCGGAATTGGATTTATTAAATAAGATCCAACGATCGTTCTCTCTATGTACAACACCGAGAATAAACGAGCCCGCCCAAATTGTATTTTTCTTATCTGCTGTTACAGAATAAAATCCGCGGAACGGCAAATCTGAATTTTTATCGTTAAAGAAATTAAAATTTTTCCCGTCGTAAATAACAATGCTTCCAAATTTATAGCACAATAAAACTTCGTCATTCAGATAAGGAGAAATCCAATAGACCGCATCTTCATCCGTATTAATATTCATTTCTTTTTCAGTTTTCCAAACTCCGTTTTTGATAAAGATCATATGATCGGCAGTGGCAATAATTTTATCGTCATTCTTATAAATAAATATTGCCGTCACCTTGTTGTTCGGAAGAATTGAATTTGTTTTATTGTACACAGTCCATTTTTTATGATCAAAAACTGCAAGTCCCTCAGTATAGGTGCCAATCCAAACATTGGATTTATTATCGATTGCTATGCTGTAAATCCAGTTGTTGGGAAGTTCTGAATTTGCGGTGTTATAAATTTTCCATTTGTTTCTGCAGTTAAATTCCGCAACGCCTCCTCCAAAAGTGCCAATCCATAAATTACCTTTTTGGTCAAAGCGCATGCAGTAGATGCTGTTGTGAGGCAACTTGGAATTCTTGGTATTAAACACCGTCCATTTCTTACCGTCGTATTTCACAAGCCCGTCGTCCCAGGTAGCTATCCAATAATTTCCGTGCTTGTCTTGAAGCACTGTTCTAATTTCATTAGAAGGGAGACCGCTGTTTTCTTTGTTGAAAAATTTCCATTTAACCGGCTGCGCAGCTAAAACGAATGTCCAGCCGGAAATAAACATAAAGAGGAAAAGAAAACGACGCATGTATGAATTCACAATACTCCGGTTAAACAAGTTTGTTTAATTTTTCCACAAACATTGATTTTGGAACCGCACCTATAATGGTTTCTTTAACCTGTCCGCCTTTCAAAAATAAAACGGTTGGAATACTTCTTACCCCGTATTTTATTGCCGTCTGCTGATTATCGTCAACATCTAGTTTGCCTACTTTTATTTTACCCTCGTACTCGCCGGATAATTCTTCTATGATTGGCGCGATCATTCTGCATGGCCCGCACCACGCAGCCCAAAAATCCACAACGACAGGAAGATCGGACTTAATAACTTCCGCATCAAAATTTGCGTCTGTAAATGTTACTGGTTTCATTTTCTATAAACTCCTTCCGTTTTGTAATTTTAAACCGCACCATTTTTCTTTAAAACTTCGCGTGCTATAATTCCTTTTTGAATTTCGTTGGTGCCTTCAAAAATTCTATTAATCCTGGAATCGCGGTAAAATCTTTCGATAGGCAATTCTCGGGAGTAGCCCATTCCTCCGTGAATTTGAACCGCGTAATCCGCAATCTTATCCAGCGATTCCGAACAGAACAATTTTACAATTGCCGATTGACGCGATATATCTTTTTTCAAATCATAATCTGTTGCTGTTCTATAAACCATAGATTCCATCGCATACACAAGCGACGACATTTCCGCCAGCATAAATTGTATTGCCTGAAAACTTGAAATAGTTTGATCAAATTGTTTTCTCTGTTTAGCGTAACGAGCTGACAACTCTAAAAGTTCTTTTGAAGCGCCAAGGCAAGCTGCGCCTAATCCCAATCTGCCGGCGTCTAAAGTTTTCATTGCAACTATAAATCCGCGCCCGTCGGTTCCAACAAGATTTTCTTTTGGAACACGAACATTATCAAATGTAATTGCGTTGGTAGTACTTCCTTTAATTCCCATTTTCTTTTCAGCGGGACCGGCATGATAACCGGGAGTAGTTGTTTCAACTATAAAAGCGCTAATGCCCTTTGCTGTGCGTGCGAACACAGAAACAGTATCGGCAATTCCTCCGTTTGTAATCCATAATTTCTCACCGTTGATAACCCATTCATTTCCTTCAAGCTGGGCGCGGGTTTTTACATTGAATGAATCCGAACCCGCCTGAGCTTCGGTTAAACAGAACGCGCCAATTTTTTGTCCCTGTGCCAGAGGAACAAGAAATTTTTGTTTTTGTTCTTCGTTACCGCCAATATAGATTACGTTTGCGCCGATTGACTGATGGGCGCCGATGAATGTTGCCGTCGACATGCAGCCGCGCGCAATTTCTTCCTGCATTAAACAGTAACCGACTTCGCCGAATCCTCCGCCTCCGTATTGTTCCGGAAAAGAAACTCCTAAGAAACCGAGTTCCGCCATTTTGTTTATTAATTCTCTTGGAATTTTTTCGTCGCTATCTATTTTTGATGCGATTGGTTTAATTTCATTATTAACAAAGTCACGGGTCATTTCCCGCAGCATATTTTGTTCTTCTGTGAAAGTGAATTCGGTCATTATCTATTCCGTTTTATTTGATGGGTTGATTGGTCCTTTCTCCGATATAGTTTACAATATATTCACCGCCGTCTACGCCGATTACATTACCGGAAATCCAATCGGCTCTCTCATCGCATAAAAGCGAAATTGCTTTAGCGACTTCATCTGGAGTTGTAAGCTTGCCGAAGGGATTTTTTTGTTCGGCGGCTTTCAACATTTTATCGAACATCGGAATTTTGTTTCCGGCGGGAGTATTTGTAACGCCGGCCATAATGGAATTGCATGCAATTTTCATCGAACCTAATTCAACGGCGAGCTGACGGATGTGCGCTTCCAGCGCGGCTTTTGCAGCGGACACAGCACCGTAATTTGGAATAACGGTATGCGATCCCGCACTTGTAAGAGCAAAAATTCTTCCGCCGGTTGCCAATAGGTCGCGCTCAATTAATCCTTGAACCCAAAAAACAAGAGAGTGCGCCATTACATCAAGCGTCATTGTCATCTGCGCACGCGACATTCGATCGTTCGGATTTTTCGAGATGTACGGCTTCAAAGCTCCGAATGCAAGCGAATGCATTAGAACATGAATGTGAGGATGTTCCTTTACTGTGAAGCGCTCTTTAATTTCATCGAGCGTATCGTCTATCTTAATTTGATCGGCAGCGTTTATATTAAAGAAAACTGCCTTCTGCCCGTTCTTTTCAATCTTCTTTATAATCTGTTGAACATTAGGCATTGTTGCCTGTCTATCCAAATGAATTCCGAAAATGCTGTATCCAATTTTTGAAAG
>JAKAHQ010000020.1:5463-11123 GCA_021814855.1 Bacteroidota bacterium
TCGACCGCAGTGGCGCCGCCGAATCCGCTTGAAGCACCGAGAATAAGTGCCCACTTCTGTTCCATTTATTTATCCTACCTTGTTAATTGTGGCACAAACTTAAGAAATCGAATTTAGAAATCAAACCAAACCGAATAAAGATCAATTTGAAAAAAGTTTTCCGTATCCAATAATTTTAATTTGGAAAATACAAGATCGATTCTTCGCCCAAAATATTTTTTACTTTGGGAATGAATTCAGAACTCAAAGAAATTTTAAAGCTTGTATGAAATTCCCGCATACTTAAATCGTCTTTTAAACAAACAAGAACGGGTGTGTTGCCTTCATAATCTTCCATCAAATTTTTTATTTCGGAAATCATTTCGGGCCGGTGCATGGAGTTATCGAATATAATAGCGATCCGTTTTGTCAATTTTTGTTTTACTTCGTCCAGCGAAAACGCTTCGTCTACGTGAAGCTTAACCGCGTCGCCACTGCTTTCAAGGCGCCCACTAACTAAGATTGTCGATTCAAGCTGTATTAAATCCTGGCAGGTTGAATAAACTTTTGAGAACATCAAACAGTCGCACGACCCGGTTAGATCGTCCAACCTAAAGAACACCATTTGATTTCCGCGCTTATCGATTTTTGTGCGCATGTCAGTAATAACTCCGCACGCGCGCACCTGATCGTTAAAATTATACGTTTCCGGTTCGCCAAGACGAACGCTTGCAAACGATTTGTACTCGATATCATACTTGCGCAGCGGGTGAGCGGTTAAATAAAATCCGAGCACCTCTCTTTCCTTTGCCAAACGATCTTTATTTTCCCACGGTCTAACCTCCGGCAAAGTCGGTTCTACTATTTCGAAAACCTCAGAGCTGTCGCCGAACAGACTATCCGAATGAATATTTTTAGATGACTGTACTTTGCTGCCAAATGAAAGAGCTTCTTCTATGGAGGCAAAATGCTGCGCACGCGTTCCGCCGCATGAATCGAACGCGCCCGCGAGAACCAATCCTTCGAGCGCGCGTTTATTTACAATACGGGTATCTACGTTAGAACAAAAATCGTATATGCTTTTAAAATTTCTGCCGATCCTTTCGTGAGCCGCTTTTATTTCTTCCACGGCATTCACACCAACATTTTTAATTGCGGACATTCCGAAGATGACCTGCTTATTCTTTACGCCGAATTTAACCGAAGGATTATTTATATCCGGAGGCAAAACTTTAACGCCAAGCTTACGGCAATCTTCCAACAGTGTCGTAACCTTATCGGTATTTCCAAATTCGTTTGAAAGGTTGGCCGCCAAAAATTCTTCGAGGTAATGGGCTTTCAAATAAGCGGTTTGATAAGCAACAATAGAGTAAGCAACAGCGTGGCTTTTATTGAATCCGTAATTGGCAAACTTGTCGATAGCTTCAAAAATTTCCTCGGCGACTTTTTTAGCAATATTATTTTTTACAGCGCCTTCGGTAAACTTTTCTTTTTGCTCTGCCATTGCCTTGGTATCTTTCTTACCCATCGCCCGGCGAAGTAAATCCGCCTCCGCTAAACTCATCCCGGCAACTCTGTTGGCAATTTGAATTACCTGTTCCTGGTAAACTATAATTCCGTTTGTTTCTTTTAAGATCGGTTCAAGCACAGGATGGAGGTACGAAATTTTCTTTTTACCGTGCTTGCAGGCAATAAACTCATCTATAAACTCCATTGGTCCAGGACGGTAGAGCGCGTTCATTGCCGCGAGATCGTTAATGGTTGTTGCGCTAAGTTTCTTCAGGTACTCGCGCATCGGGGCACTTTCAAACTGGAACACGGCCGTTGTTTGTCCCTTACCAAAAAGTTCGTAGGTCTTGGGGTCGTCAGTAGGAATATTATCGATATCGATTTCCTCGCTGCGCGTTTGCTTAACCAGGTCCATAGTATCGCGAATAATCGACAAGGTACGTAGGCCGAGAAAATCCATTTTAAGCAGACCCGCTTCTTCGAGTTCCTTCATGTTGAACTGGGTAACAACCGAGTTATCGTCTCCGTAAATAGCGAGCGGAACATAATTGCTAACTTCGCTCGGTGCGATAACAACGCCGGCAGCGTGTTTGGAAGCGTTGCGGTTCATGCCCTCAAGTATTCGCGCGTAACGAATCAGTTCGATAATTTTTTCATCGGAAGATTTTTTAACCCAGTCGAGTTCCGGAACTTCTTCCAACGCCTGGTCAATCGAAAATACTTTTCCAAATTTGGAAGGAATAAATTTTGTGATTTTATCAACAGTTGGAATAGGAATACCGAGAACGCGGGCTACATCGCGGAGTACAGCTTTGGATGACAATCTGTTGAATGTAACTATTTGCGTAACCGAATCCTCGCCGTATTTTTCTTTAACGTAGCTGATAACTTCGCCGCGTTTGTCGTCGGCAAAGTCAACGTCGATATCAGGCATCGATTTTCGGGCAGGATTTAAAAATCTTTCAAACAGTAAATTATATTTCAACGGGTCTACGTTCGTAATGCCAAGTACATAGGCAACAAGACTCCCGGCAGCGCTGCCTCTGCCCGGTCCAACCGGAATCCCCCTTTGCTTTGCAGCATTTATAAAATCCTGAACAATTAAAAAGTACCCGGCGTAGCCCATCTTATTGATAACATCAATTTCGAATTTAAAACGATCTTCAACTTCCGGAGTAAGAGTTTTATATTTTATTTGAAGTCGATCCTCGGCAATTTGCTTCAAGTAATCTTCGAGTGAGGCAGCTTTAGAATTTGGCGGAATAGGAAACTGCGGAAAGTGATGGCCTTTAAAATCCAGTTCGAGATTTATCTTCTCATCTATCTCAAGTGTGTTTTCAATCGCGCCTTTATAATTCTTGAAAAGTTTTTTCATCTCGTCGGCGGATTTGAAATAAATCTGGTCGGTACCATAGCGCAAAGTTTTATAATCGAATCCGTTTTTATCGCCGAGCTGAATTAAAATATTGTGAGCGATGGAATGATCTTTTTCGATGTAATGAATATCGTTGGTAGCAACTAGCTTAATTCCGAGATCGCGCGAAAGTTTAGGCATGGTTTCAAGAATAGGGCGTTCCACTTCCATACCGTGATCTTGAATCTCTAAATAAAAATCATCGCCGAAAATTTCTTTGAGTCGTATTGCGGTCTCTCTCGCTTTTCCAAGTTCATCATTAATAATCGGTGTAGCAATTGGGCCGGCGGGACAAGCCGAGGTGCAGATCAATCCCTCTCTGTATTTCTGCAGCACTTCAAAATCTATTCGCGGCCGGTAATAAAATCCTTCGGTATGACCGATGGTTGTAAGCTTCATTAAATTGTGGTAACCGGTTTGATTCTTTGCGAGAAGAAGAAGATGATTATAATATTTCGATTTTCTTCTGCCCGCTTCGCTCTCATCCCTTCTATCGAAACGGGAGCCGTCTACAACTATATAAGCTTCCATCCCTACGAGAGGTTTAATCCCCTCTTTCTTTGCCTTCTTATAAAATTCCGAAACGCCGAACATTACGCCGTGGTCCGTTAAAGCTACGGCATGCATGTTGTTTTCTTTGGCGGCATGAATTAAATCCTCTACCGTACATGCGCCGTCTTGAAGACTGTAATGAGAATGATTATGTATGTGAATAAAATCTGACATGTTCTTGATGCTTGTTTCTGGATACTTGATACTAGATACTGAATAATAATTTTTAATTTATTTTCATTATAAACGTTATGAATTCCTAATTCTAAATTTATTTTGTTCCTGTATGGCCAAAGCCGCCGTCGCCTCTGTGGCTATCATTAAGATTTTCGGATTCAATAATTTTGGCGCGATAAACTTTAGAAAGAATCATCTGCGCAATTCTATCGCCTCTTTTAATAACAAAATCTTCTTCTCCAAAGTTGAATAAAATAATTTTTATTTCGCCGCGGTAATCCGAATCGACTGTACCGGGGGAATTTAAAACTCCGATTCCGTTTTTTGCAGCGAGCCCGCTTCTCGGTCGAATTTGTATTTCGTATCCCAACGGAATTTCTACGCGGAGATTCGTCGAAACTAGAGCAAAGTTACCCCTTGAAATTTTCATTTCATCTTCAACAGCCGCACGCAAATCGAGACCGCTGCTTCCTTGAGTTGCGTATTCCGGTAATTGTATATCTTCAAATCGATTTGATATTCTTTGAATTTTAAGGAGGATTTCTTCCATGATGCCTTGCCTAATTTCTAAACAAAGATAAGAACAAAAAATAAATTTTCATTCTTGACAATTAAGAAAGAATCTAAAACGGAGAAGACGATATTTTATTTAACACGAAGGAGTAATTTTCCAAAGCGGGTTATTTCATTCTTTTCTACTACGCGAAGCAACACTAGTAGAATTAGAAATCCTGCGAGCATTATAAATTTGTAAATCATATTCATGCCGATTTCAAAATAAAGATAATAGTACAGTCCTCCGGAAATAAAAATCAAAGCAAGAATTTTAAAAATTTTTTCGTACTCATATTTAATTCTATAAACTTTTTGCGAAAAGAAAAATAAGCTTACTGCCATAACAACATAACTTGCCAGAGTAGCGAGCGCGGCACCCATAATTCCCATAACCGGAATCAACAATAGGTTAACCACTACATTTACAACCGCTCCCGCACCGGTAACGTACGGAAAATATTTTGTCTTCTCTTCAATATAAATTCCGGCCTGAAAATTATAATAGATCCCGTTGAACAAGTAGCCGAGCAAAACTACAGGCACTATTGTTATCCCGCTTAAATATTCTTTCCCGATGCTCGACCTGCCATGATAAATTTGAAATCGCGCAAAGTCTTCAACAAACAACGTTAGAACGATCCATACAAGACTGGAAATGATTAGGAACAGCGTAAGAATTTTTGCAAAAATTTCTTTTGCGTTTTTTTCCTTAGCGTTATTTAAGAAGAACGGCTGCCATGCATATTGAAACATTGAAACGAAAAGCATCATAAAAATGCCGAGTTTATAATTTGCCTGGTAAATACCGAGAGTAGCTTCGTTAGTCATCGCAAGTACAACGGGGCGATCCACCACCTGAACAACCATTGCCGCAAGACTTGCGGGTAAATACGGAACGGCGAACTTGAGCATCATTTTTAAAAGATTACGATCAATTTTAAAAGACAATTTTGAAAACAAATCCGGTGTAACCGCAATGAACGAGAACGCAGAAGCAGCGAGGTTAGCTATAAAGATTGCTTCGATGCCAAGGCGGAATTTGAGAACAAGTATAAAATTGAGCGCCATATTAATAATTATGTTCGCAAGTTTAATGGTGCTGAATTTAAAAGCTTTCCGGCTAAGCCGTAAATCTGCAAACGGCACAAGCGCGAGAGTATCAAAAACCAAGATGCCTATAACGTAAAGATAAAGTTTGTGATATTCAGCCGGAATCTCCATCACCGCCGAAAATTGATATTGGAGCAGGTACATAACAACAGCAAGAACCACCGTTGACGCAAGAACAAACAAATACGCATTTGAAAATGTTCTTCTCTTCTCTTCATCGCCTGCTAAGGAAGCGTATTTCATGTAAGCGGCATCCATTCCGTAAATGAAAACAATGTTCAAAAATGCAAGGTAGGCATAAACATTTGAGTAGATTCCGAAATCTTTGGGACCGATTACATTCGTATAGAACGGAACCAGGAGA
>JAKAHQ010000021.1 GCA_021814855.1 Bacteroidota bacterium
TCGAAACCATGGGAGCCGTACTTTTCGTAGAATGCAAAATTAATTTTATATGCCGCCGCCGACTTGTAAGTATTTTCAATTATGATTTTGTTGAATTCGCAAATCGCGTCCTCTCTGTTACGAATATGAGCGGGTATTTTCTCAATATCAGTATCAAGCCCAACACAAATATGGTATCCGTTTCGTGTTTTGTTAATAAATTTTTCAAGCGCGTTCATTCAATTCACCAATTTTATGCGTGAGATTTTCTGTTTCGATAAATATTCATTATGATTCCAACCATCATTACATTAACAAGAAGGAAGCTGCCGCCGTAACTTAAGAACGGCAGAGGCAAACCAATAACCGGCGATATTCCTAAATTCATTCCGACGTTTATTGCAAAGTGTGAAAACATCAGTGTCATTATTCCAACAATTACAAGAACGCTGAATCTATCTTTAGCCGATGACGATAAATTAAGAAGTCGCATCATAAGCACCATAAAAAAGACAATTACCAAAATGCTGCCTATAAATCCAAACTCCTCACCGATAACACAATAAATAAAATCCGTCCACTGTTCCGGGATAAAGCGAAGCTGGGTCTGATTGCCGTGCAGAAATCCTTTTCCTAAAAAACCTCCCGATCCTATTGCCACTTTAGCTTGAAGAGCATTATAGCCCGAACCCAGCGGATCTGCATTAGGATTCAAGAACGAGGCAATTCGTCTTTGCTGATGCGGCTTGAGCACCTGGTAAGCGTAATCGAAAAAGAAACCGCAGGCAAGATTAATAATTAAAATTGTAACGCTGTTGAACAAATCTCTTTTGAAAAAGAAAAGCGTAGCAACTACAAACAGCATTGCCGCCAAAAAAACCCAGATGCCAAATAAGGATGAGACAATTATTATTCCGGGCGAAAGCACAACGAATAATCCAAACAAACTTATACCGCTCCAAAAAATAAGCGCGATTGTGATGATTACAAAAATTATCGCAGTTCCCGTATCGGGTTCCAAAGCTATAAGAGCTATCGGAACAAGACCGATAAGCAAAGCAACGCCGATATCTTTTAAATTGTTGATGTCTCTATTTTTATAAGTCAACCAATAGGAAAGCAAAAGAATGGTTCCGAGTTTGGCAAATTCGGAAGGTTGAAAACCGATCGAGCCGATTCCAAACCAGCTCTTAGAACCGTAAACCGTTTTACCCATAACCAAAACAGCTACAAGAAAAAATACGGTGCCAGCATAAAACGCCACGGCGAACATTTTAAATGTTTGCTGAGGCAACGAATAAATAATAAAAAAAATGACAAGTGAGAATATTGCCCAGTAAAGTTGCTTCTGAAAATTTCCGTGCGCCGTTGGGTGATGAACAGTTGAGCTGTAAATTGCAAGTAACCCGGCAACAATTAAAAAAATCATCGGCAGAAAAATCGCGAAATCAAATCTGTCTTGCAGCTTGTAACTAATTCGCAAGTTTTGCATTCTCCTTCGGCGGAATTACACCGGCTATGATTTTATTAGCGTCGTCTTCTTTTTTATCTTTTTCCAAATAAGCTTTTATTACATCTCTTGCAATCGGCGCCGCGGCTACACTTCCGAATCCCGCGTTTTCCATAATCACCGCAACTGCAATCTTAGGATTATCATACGGCGCAAAGCCAACAAACACAGCGTGATCTTTACCATGAGGATTTTGCGCTGTCCCGGTTTTGCCGGCTATCTGCAGCTTGTCGGATTTTATATTTGTTGCCGTTCCCGAACCGTTAACTACCAAGTACATTGCATGACGGACTATATCATAAGTTTTTTTGCTAATACCGTTATCAAAATACCGGGGTTTAATTTCAACGTACTGATTAGTTTGCGTATCAGTATAACCTTTTAAGAAATGCGGCTTTGCAGATTTTCCGTAATTAGCGAGCAAGGCAGCGTATTGCGCCAATTGTAGCGGAGTTACGCTTAGTTCGCCCTGACCTATTCCAAGACTTACAAGCAATCCTTTACTCCATCTTCCCTTCCCAAAAACTTTATCATAATATGCAGTTGAAGGTACAAGTCCTCCTGCTTCTTCTCCAATATCAATGCCGGTTTTTACACCGAAGCCGAACTTGCGCGCATACTTAGTCCAGCGGTCCAGTCCAATTTTTAGAATCAATTGGTAGAAGAATGTATTACATGAATGCTCGATTGCCTGCGTAACGTTTACTGTGCCGTGCACATGAAGACATTTAAAAAATCGATCGCCGAACTGCAATCCTCCGCCGCATGTTACATGAAAATTTGTATCGATTACTCCCTCTTCCAAAGCAGCCACGGCAGAAACCATTTTAAAAGTAGAGCCCGGCGAAAAGATTGACATAGATGCACGGTTGAAGAGCGGCTTATCGGGATTGTTATTTAATTCTTTCCATACATCCGAAGAAGTAACCGTAGCAAAATCATTTAGATTATATTCGGGGGAACTAAGAAAAGCTAAAATTTCCCCGGTAGCCGGATCAAGAGCGACGACGGCGCCGCGTTTATCTTTGAAATCTTCTTCTGCGGCTTCCTGCGCGTCCTTATCTATTGTCAAAGTTAAATCATATCCTTTAACTGCAGAAAAATCATGTTCCCCGTTTTTATATTTTCCAATCGTTTTCTGTTTGGAATCAACAAGCACATAATGTATTCCCTTCTGACCGCGTAAAATATCTTCGTAAGCTTTTTCAATTCCGGTAAAACCTATCTCATCGCCGATATCATATTCGCCTTTACGCTTCTGCAAAATTTCGGAAGGAATTTCTTTAGTGTAACCGAACATATGCGCGCCCATAACGCCGAAGGAATAATCCCGCTGAGTTTCCATAACATAATCTACGCCCGGAAGTTTCGCGGCGTTCTCTTCATACCATGCTATTACTTTAAAATTAACATCCTTTGCAATTTTACGGGGAATGTATTTCGAATAAGATTCATTCTGTTTTAAAATTTTATCTATGTAGCCGGGACTTACTCCGAGTATAGCTTCCAGGTACGGCGTTAATTTATTATCATATTGTGAAGGAGTAATTCTCAATGTGAAAGAAGGTTTATTACCGACAAGTATTTTATGATTGCGGTCGTAGAACACTCCCCTTGGAGCCATTTGGTAAATAGGTTTAACGCTGTTCTCATCGGATTTTTCGGAATAGATCGGGTGTTCGAGAATTTGCATATTAAACAATTGCAAAATGGAAACGGCAATGAATCCGAATATTACTGTTCCGAAAATCCTTTTACGGAATATCGACCCAAAACTGGTATCGTTCATGCTATTCCCTTCTTTGAACTAAACACAACAACCGGTACGCCGAAAAGCGTAGTGTAAAGCGCCGGGAACAATCCGCCTTCTATAAATAAAAATACAATGTTCAAGCTGGAGGTTGAGCCGGCAATAGCCGAGTAGATAAACGAACACAACAGGCTGCTGATAAAAAGTATTAAAAGAAAAAAGTATGAGCTAAGATTTATATCCATTTTATTTTCGTTGTAGAAATAACCTGCAACAAAAGCAGAAACTGTAAATGCAAACATGTTAGCGCCAAGCAAACCACCGGAAACCAAATCGAATACAAATCCGAGTATGAAACCGGTCAGCATTCCAAAAATCTGCCCTTCGCGAACGGCAAAATAAACAATCATTACTAAAATTAAATCAGGGGCGATATTTTCGACCGATATCATTGGAACCACTACAAGCTGGAGTACCGCCAGTGGAATGAAATAGATTACCAGTTTCAAAAACTTAATCCACATAAATTATTTCATCAAATTCATTTCTAATTGATTGATTTCTTTGCTTTGGATTATTTTCATTACATATAGGTCGTCGACAGAAGGAATATTTACTAACGGCTGAACATATAAATTTAGCAGCAAGCCGTATACGTTCGATTCTTTTCTTTGTATGACTCCGATCGGAATCGACGGCGGGAATAACGAACTGAAATCCGAAGTCTCTATTCTATCCCCTACTTTGATATCATAGGTAGAAGGCACGTTTTTAATCACGAGATTATTACCGTCGTAACTTAAAATTCCGTCCACATTAGTTCTTTGAATTGTTACCGCGATATTAAGAGTGTTATTCTCCAACGTCTTCACCACAGAAAAATTATCGGACACTTCCGAGACAAGCCCGATTAATCCTTTTTGATTTAACACCGGCATTCCCTTCTTAACATCGTCCAGCGAACCACGATTGATAATGAAATTGCCCTGGACCTTGGTTACTAATTTTGAAATTACCTTAGCGGGGATTAAGGGAAACTTGCTTGTATCTTTAAAGGCGATCATTCCTTTTAACTCGTCATTTTCCATTGCATACTTGCGAAGTTTATTAACTTCGAGCATCAAACGCGCGTTCTCTTCCTTGAGCTCGGCCATAGAATCGTCTTTGCGAAACGGGTAGGTTAAGTATGAAACTAATTCATCGACAACGGAAAAACTTCCGAGCGCAAAAGTTTTTAATCGTTTTGCTTGGGGTTTTTCATTTGCAGCAAGAATTGACAAGCTGATAACGGATAGAATTATTAAAAGAAGATACTCTTTGAAATTGCTTAGAACATATCTTACGAATTTTTGCATCAGTAGGTTCTTTTACGAATAAACACTTTTGAATATTTATTCAGGTTTTCGATGGACTTTCCGGCGCCGCGAACAACTGCAGTCAAAGGATCGTCTGCAACATGCACCGGTAAGTTTGTTTCCATTCTGATTCTCTCATCCAATCCTTTAAGCAATGCACCTCCGCCGGTAAGCATAACTCCCCTGTCAAGAATATCGGCGGATAATTCAGGCGGAGTTCTTTCGAGTGTCTGCTTAACCGCTTCAACTATCTGTGCGATATTTTCATTCAAAGCTTCTCTTATCTCAACGGAACTTACTTCAGCTGTCTTGGGAATACCACCGACCAGATCTCTTCCCTTAACCTGGATAGTCACTTCCTCTTTCAAAGGAACGGCACTGCCTACTTCGCATTTGATAGACTCTCCAGTTCTTTCGCCAATTAACAGATTGTAATTCTTCTTGAAGAATTGCATGATGGCGTTGTTCATTTCGTCGCCGGCAATCCTAATCGATTCTTCATTAACAATTCCGGCAAGCGCTATAACCGCAATTTCTGTTGTACCTCCGCCGATATCAATTATCATGTTACCGACGGGCGCTTCAACGTCAACTCCGATCCCGATAGCGGCGGACATCGGCTCGGCAATTAAATGTACTTCTTTGGCGCCTGCATGTTCGGCTGCATCACGAACGGCTCTTTTTTCAACTTCGGTTACACCGCTTGGAACGGCAATCACAATTCTTTTACTCGCGATTGCATTAGGAGTAACTTTTTTAATAAACGCACGAATCATTCCTTCGGCAATTTCAAAATCCGCTATTACACCGTCTCTCATCGGTCGAGTCACTCGAATTTCCCGGTGCTCGCGGCCCTGCATTTCTTTAGCTTTATTTCCAAGTTCAATTATTTTTTTTGTATTTCTATCGAATGCTACTATAGATGGTTCATTCAAAACGATTCCTTTACCCTTGATATAAATCAGCGTGTTTGCCGTACCAAGATCAATTGCTACATCGTTTGAAAATAAATCCCAAATTCCCATGCTGCCTCTTAATGTTTAAAATTTCTAATTCCGGTAAATACCATTGTAATATTTTTTTCATTTGCGGCGGCAACAACTTCATCGTCGCGAACAGAGCCGCCCGGCTGAACAACCGCTTTAATTCCTTGAGATATAATTTCAAGCAGCGCGTCCGGGAACGGGAAAAACGCATCGGAAGCCGCAACCGCACCGGTTAAATCGTGGCCAAATTGCTTTGCCTTTGATGCGGCTATGATTGCCGAATCGACCCTCGACATTTGACCCGCGCCAACGCCGATAGCTTTTTTGTCTTTCACATAAACTATTGCGTTGGATTTTGTATGCTTACAGATTATCCATGCAAACTTTAGATCTTCCAGTTCCTCATTGGAATATTTTCTGCTTGTAACAAGCTTGAATAATAAATCATATACGTTGGAATTATCTTTGTCCTGCACGAGCAATCCGCCCGGGATTGATTTAATCATCGGTTCATCTTTGTCCGGGAAATTTTTTATCGAAACAATTCTTCTGTTCTTCTTTATTTTCAACAGCTCCAGCGCTTTTGCCGAATAAGAAGGCGCACAGACAATTTCCAGGAAAATCTCATTTAATTTTTCCGCTGTCTTCTCGTCAACTTCCTTATTGAACGCGACTATTCCGCCGAATGCTGAAACAGGATCGCACGAAAGAGCTCGTTCGTAAGCTTCAAGAACATTTTTGCCAATCGCGGCGCCGCAAGGATTTGTGTGCTTTATAATCACACATGCGTCGCCCGTTAAATCGTTTACAAGTTCCACAGCCGCCGCTAAATCTACAAGATTGTTGTACGACAATTCTTTGCCGTGAAGTATGCCGAAATATTTTTCAAAGTCGCCGAACAAATATGCTTTCTGATGCGGATTTTCTCCGTAACGAAGATCGAACGATGCTTTGTAGTTCAACCGAATCGAAGTTTTTGGCTGTTTAAATTCCTTCTCGAAATAATTCGCTATCAACGTGTCGTAGTAAGAAGTATAACTGAAAGCGGCGTAAGCAAGTTTGACGCGAGTCGATTCACTAACAGTTCCCGTTTTCAGTTCGGCAAGAAAATCGCTGTACTGAGAAGGATCGGTCAAAACCGAAATATGCTCGTAATTTTTAGCCGAGGCGCGAATTAAACTCGGCCCGCCTATATCTATGTTCTCAATTTTTTCTTCAAGAGAAATATCCTGCCGGTTTACTACTTGAGGGAAAGGATAAAGATTAACACAAACTATGTCGATAGGAAAGATTCCATTCTCTCCGGCTTCTTTTTGATCTTGAGGATTGTTTCTCCTCATCAGAATTCCGCCGAAAATTTTTGGGTGCAAAGTTTTAACTCTACCTGAAAATATTTCGGGGAACCCTGTAAAATCTCTTATCTCGATACATCCAATTTGATTCTGTTCGAGAAGCTTAAAGGTATTTCCGGTAGCAAGTATTTGGTAACCGAGTTGATTTAATTCTTTGGCAAATTCAACTATGCTGGTCTTATCAGATACACTGATTAAGGCAAATTTCTTCACACACTCCGTCCGTTTATTTACAAAATTGTTACACGATTCCCATCAACCAAAATTTTTTGCTCTGCAAATTTAACCACGACAAAAGGCAATATTTCATGTTCGATTCTTAAAACTCTTTCCGCAATTTCTTCCGGTCCCTTTACATCGGAAATATCGACGGTTCTCTGCGCAATAATTTTTCCGTGGTCATAAATTTTATCCACGAAATGAACCGTTGCGCCGGAAACTTTAGCCGATGACTCGTAAACTGCTTTATGAACATTCAAGCCATACATTCCTTTTCCTCCAAACGATGGAAGGAGAGCAGGATGAATATTTATAATTTTGTTTTCGAATTCATCGATGAAATTATCGGGAATCTTCTTGAGAAATCCCGCAAGCACAATAAGATCTATATTCATTTTTTTCAGTTCTAATGCTAGACTTTCGTAACTGAAAAATTCAACATCGTTTTTGCCGGCAAAAAAAACGGGGATGCCATTCATATTTGCAAACTCGACCGCGCCGCATTCTATTTTATCGCTAACGACCGCACAAATTTGAATATTTGCGGTCAAGCCAACATCAAAAATTGCTTTAAGATTAGAACCCCTGCCCGAAACAAAAACAGCAATTTTGAACATAGATCACAAATTTTGGTTGAAAAAATTATCTAAATGAGGATAAATAATCAATTAAAACGAGGCGAAAACGTAAGGTTTTTTGCCAAGCAAGCAATTATTTTTTGATAAGACGCCTCTTTAGCCATTCAATCTGAGCCTGGATATTATCCTTGAATTCATAATTATTATTCTCTTCGGCAACTTTTAAAAATTCTTTAGCTTTAACTCTATCGCTCTTCCAATATTTGATGCGGGCTTTTACAAGATAGGCAGTTGGAATCACCCATTTATCTCCGGTAATTTTCATCGTGGATATTTGATCGGCAGCGTACTCCGCTTCCGGAAATTTTTTAAGATTAACCGCGGCTTCCGCAAAATACGCATACGCAACTTCCTTATCGATTGGGTTCGCAATTTTATCAAAAGCAAGCTTAAGACTATCGTAGACAATTTTATCTTTACCTGCATCTAAAAAATTTTTCAGTTTAACAAGTTTGAGCTCGGTGTTGGAGATTCCACCGTTAAGGTACTTTTCGCTCTTTTGCTTTGCGTATGAATCATCAAAAATATCCTGGTTGCCGTTTTTAGCGAGAGACAGAAATTTTTTAAAGTCGGCATCGTCTCCCAAAAACTTATAACTTAGCGCCGTGTTCATTGCAGCGATGCCTTTATAATCCAACTCCTTTGTAGTATCGATGAACATTGTATACTGCTTAATTGCCGCTTTGAATTGATTCGTCCTAAAATAGATTTGCCCTTTTCTAAAAATAGCGAGTGCCGTTGTCTGCGGAAGATTTTTATTTTTAGCGCCGATTATTTTATTCAATACAATAAGAGCTTTATCAAGCTGCTTATCTTTAATAAGCGTAACAGCATACTGGTAGTTGAACAAAATATTATTCGGATACCTTTCCATCAAAGGTTTAATCAAGGTAAAAGCGCTATCGTAATCGGCAAGGTAATCAGAATAGATTTTAGAGAGATGAAACGCGGCTTCGGTTTTATCTTCTGTTCCCTTTCTGTAAGCCAATTTAATATATCTGAATCCTCTTTCTTTATCGGATGTAAGTCCAGTTAGATTTACTGCCCATTTCAGAAAATCCGGGACAAAGCTCATCGCGTAATCGAATAATCCGAGTCCTAAATACGCATCATAGAATTTAGGATTTAGATCGAGCACATCGTTGAAATAACCCACAGCTTTTTTGCTCGACCAGAACGCATCCACCGAAGAATTGTTAGTAGCCTGAGCCATCGCTCTAAACAAGGCAAGATTGCCGGCGATATACATTGTCTGTATATCCTTCTCGTTCTTTCTCAATGTAGTATCGATCCGTTCTTGGGCCTGGTTGGCAAATTTTATAAAATCGTTGTATTCATTTTGCTTTTTGGACCCGAGGAATTTCCAGAAATGAATTTTAGCGATACTGTAATATCCTAAGGGAGAATGAGGGCGCAGAACAATAATTTTATCAAAAGTTTTTTCCGCAGCGGTTAATTCCAAATTATATGCTTGGTTCATTCCCTGGCGAAGAAGACTTTGTATTTGCGGCTGGCAGAATAAAGATGAAGAGAATAAAAATAAAATCAGCAACGAATATTTTGTTTTCAATTTTGATTTTTCCCTTGTGAGTATTGAACAGCGGCTTTTACAAATTCGCGAAACAGCGGATGCGCTTTTGTAGCCCGCGATTTTAATTCAGGGTGAAACTGGCATCCTACAAACCACGGATGATCGGCAAGTTCAATCATCTCAACCAATTTTTCGTCGGGAGAAGAACCGCTGATAATCATTCCGTGCTCTTCCAGCTCGGCTCTGAATTTATTGTTCACTTCGTAACGGTGCCGGTGTCTTTCGGATATTTTCGGTTTGCGATACGCTTCAAAAGATTTTGTACCGCGTTTAAGAATACACGGATATGCGCCAAGACGCATCGTGGCGCCTTTGGTTTTCACCTTAAGTTGTTCTGGCATTATATGAATTACATTCCAAACGTTCTTAATAAATTCCTGGCTGTTTGCTTTTTTGATTCCGCAAACATTCCTTGCATATTCAATAACCGCGCATTGAAGTCCGAGACAAATACCGAAAAACGGAATCTTATTTACTCTTGCATAAGTGATTGCCTGGATTTTTCCTTCAATTCCTCTTTCACCAAATCCGCCTGGAATCAGTATTCCGTCAAATCCTTTTAAAACTACCTCGGCCCCTTTTTCTTCTACCAGTTCGCTGCTCACAAATTCCGTAGTTACCTTTACATTATTTTCCGCGCCTGCATGAATGAACGCTTCGGATATACTTTTATACGCATCCTTATTTTCTATGTACTTTCCGGTTATTGCAATCTTAACCAAACCGGCGGGATTTTTAATTATGTCTACAAATTTTTGCCACTCTTCCAGTTTAAGATTTAGCTCCGGCAATTTCAGTTTGTCCAAAATTATTTGGTCAAAATCCTGTTCATATAATACAAGCGGGACTTCATAAATAGTAGAACAATCATAAGCGGAAATAACCGCTTCCTTTCTGACGTTTGTAAACAGAGCAATCTTTTCGCGAATATCTTTTGAAAGCTTTTCTTCGGAACGGCAAACCAGAAAGTTCGGCTGAATTCCAAGCTCTAATAAATTTTTAACGCTGTGCTGCGTGGGTTTGGTTTTCATTTCACCGGCGGAAGTGATAAACGGTACAAGCGTAACATGAACGCTTATCGCGTTCTTTCTTCCCATCTCCAGCATTATTTGTCTCATCGCTTCTATAAAAGGAAGGCTTTCGATATCGCCAACTGTTCCGCCGATTTCGGTAATTACAATATCATACTTACCGCTGTCGCCTAAAGCTTTCATCCGTTTTTTAATTTCATCGGTAATATGAGGAATAACCTGAACTGTTGCGCCGAGATAATCGCCTCTTCTTTCTTTTGTAATAACCTCGTAATAAACCTGGCCGGTAGTTGTATTATTTGCTCTCGACATATCGACGTCAAGAAAACGTTCGTAATGACCAAGATCGAGATCGGTCTCGGCTCCGTCGTCCGTTACATAAACTTCACCGTGCTGAAACGGATTCATTGTTCCAGGGTCGACGTTTATATAAGGATCAAATTTTTGAATTGTTACGCTGTATCCGCGAAGTTTTAACAATAATCCGATGGATGAAGCGGTGATTCCTTTTCCTAGTGATGATACTACACCACCTGTTACAAAAATATACTTTACTTTTTTCTTGATAGGCATTTATGA